>DASUIK010000276.1:0-5731 GCA_036279795.1 Burkholderiaceae bacterium
GCGCAGGGCATCAAGGTCAAGAAGGGCCTGTTCCCCTGGACGGCCTCGGGCCGTGCGATTGCCAACGGCCGCGACGAAGGCGTGACCAAGCTGCTGTTCGACGACAGCCCCGAGGCGCATGGCCACGGCAAGATCCTGGGCGGTGGCATGGTGGGCACCCACGCCGGTGACATGATCGGCGAGATCGCGCTGGCCATTGAGATGGGCGCCGACGCGGTGGACATTGGCAAGACCATCCATCCGCACCCCACGCTGGGCGAAAGTATCGGCATGGCGGCGGAGGTGGCGCACGGGTCGTGCACGGACGTACCGCCCAGCAAGAAGTAAGAGCGCTCAGTCAGACCCCAAAACAAAAAGCCCGGACAGGATGCTGTCCGGGCTTTTTTGCGAGGGGGTTCGAACGGGCGGTGAAGATGTGGTCGGCCGTACAAGTCAACGTTGTGGCAACTGCTGCAACACGGCACTCGATTCCACCGCCACGCGCCGCGCACCATTGAAGCGCGCGTTCCAGTAGGCGGTTCGCATATCTTCCACACGCACTTGCGCGCCGCTGCGCGGCGAATGGATGAATTTGCCGTCGCCTACATAGATGCCCACGTGGCTGAAGGCATGGCGCATGGTGTTGAAGAACACCAGATCGCCGGGTTTGAGCTCCTCACGGGCGATGGTCTGCGTGGCCTGAGCCTGTTCGGCGGCCCGCCGAGGCAGCACCAAACCTACGGTCTGTTCGTACATGGCACGCACAAAACCGCTGCAGTCAAAACCGGTCTCAGCCGAGTTGCCGCCGCGTCGGTAGGGCACGCCCAGGAAACCCATGGCGGTCACCACCAGGTCGCTGGCCGCCAAGCTCATGTGCTGTCGCATGCTGTCCAAACGCTGGACCAGCCCTTTGCTGGCCAACAGTTCGCCCATGGCATCCTGCGGCACGGTGGCCGACGCCTCACCAGAAACCGTGTTTTGGGCGTGTGCTGTGAGCGATAGGCTGAAAAGAAGGACGATGGCGGTTTGTCGCATTGCGCGCGAGGCTAATGGCATATCTGCCGCAAGTCAAGCACGGTGGCCAGACCGCACCCCACCGTTACACTGGCCGCCATCACCACAGTTTTCCCTTCACCATGCTCCTTGATGTCAGTGATTGCCAGCTTGTGCTGGTTGACTACCAGCCCCGCCTGATGCCCGCCATTGCCGAGGGCGACCACGTGTTGGCGCGTGCCCAGTTGCTTGCGCGCATGGCACAACTGATGAAAGTGCCCGTGTTTGGGACGGAGCAGAACCCCGCCAAACTGGGCGAGCTGGATCCCAGTCTGCGCGCGTTGTGCAGCAAGGTGCTGCCCAAGATGCATTTCGACGCCTGCGCGGACGGGCTGTTGGACCTGCTGCGTGCGCCGGCCGCCGCCGGAGGCAACGCGCGCAGCCTGCCCAAGCACCTGCAAAAACCCGCCCCCGCGCCGCGCAACACCGTGGTGATCGCGGGCGTTGAGTCCCATGTTTGTTTGCTTCAGACGGCTTTGGGTCTTATTGAACAAGAAATGGATGTGTGGGTGGTCACCGACGCCTGTGGTTCGCGGAATGTGCGCGACCGCGACGCGGCCTTTGATCGCCTGGCCGGCAACGGTGCGGAACTGGTCAGCGCCGAAATGGTGGCGTTTGAGTGGCTGGGCAGCGCCGACCACCCCAAATTCAAGGACGCCCTGGCACTGATCAAGTGAGCGTATTGGTGGGAAGGGTCATGTCAGCGGCATGCAAGGCGCCTAATGAATAATTATGAATGCCAGTTGCCCTCGCCACGACCCGGCGGGGACCCATGCCAACCCGAGGAGACCCCGCCATGACCACATCGTCCCGCTATGCCGAATTCCATCGCCGTTCCATCAGCGACCGCGACGGCTTCTGGCGGGAGCAGGCGGCACTGATCGATTGGCACAAACCGTTTGATCAGGTCTGTGACTACAGTCGGCCGCCGTTCGCCACCTGGTTTGCGGGCGGTTTGACCAACTTGTGCCACAACGCGGTCGATCGCCACCTCAAGGACCGCGCCGACCAGAACGCTCTGGTCTTCGTGTCCACCGAGACCGAGACCGAAAAGGCCTACAGCTTCCGCGAACTGCACGCCGAGGTGCAGCGCATGGCGGCCATCCTGCTGCAAATGGGGGTCAAAAAAGGCGATCGTGTGCTGATTTACATGCCCATGATCGCCGAGGCCGCCTTTGCTATGCTGGCCTGCGCGCGCATTGGCGCCATCCATTCGGTGGTGTTTGGTGGCTTTGCCAGCCACAGCCTGGCCAGCCGCATCGACGATGCCCAGCCGGTGGCCATCGTCAGCGCCGATGCTGGCATGCGCGGCGGCAAGGTGGTGCCCTACAAGCACCTGTTGGACGAGGCCATTTCACTGTCCGCTCACAAACCGGCCAAGGTGCTCATGGTCAACCGGGGCCTGGCGCCGCTGGAGGCGGTGGCCGGGCGCGACGAGGACTATGCCACCCTGCGCCAACAGCACCTGAACACCGAAGTGCGTTGCGAATGGGTGGACAGCGCCCACCCCAGCTACATCCTCTACACCAGCGGCACCACGGGCAAGCCCAAGGGCGTGCAACGCGACACCGCGGGCTACGCCGTGGCCCTGGCGGCCAGCATGCGCCACATCTACATGGCTCAGCCAGGCGAAACCTACTTCAGCACCAGCGACATCGGCTGGGTGGTGGGCCACAGCTACATCATCTACGGCCCGCTGATCAACGGCATGGCCACCATCATGTACGAGGGCCTGCCCACCCGTCCAGATGCCGGTATCTGGTGGCAACTTGTTGAAAAATACAAGGTGAGCGTGATGTTCAGCGCGCCCACTGCGGCCCGCGTGCTCAAGAAACAGGACCCGGCCTACCTCACGAAATACGACCTCAGCAGCCTCAAGGCGCTGTTCCTGGCTGGCGAGCCGCTGGACGAGCCGACCGCCACCTGGATGTCGGACGCGATCAAGAAGCCCGTCATCGACAACTACTGGCAGACCGAAACCGGCTGGCCCATCATGGCGATCTGCAATGGCATCGAGCCGGCGCCCACCAAATACGGCTCGCCCGGCAAGGCGGTGTACGGTTTTGACGTGCGCCTGATCGATGAATCCAGCGGCGAGGAAATCACCGAGCCCAACAAGAAGGGCGTGATTGCGGTGGAAGGCCCGCTGCCGCCCGGCTGCCTGCAAACCGTGTGGGGTGACGACGAGCGTTATGTGAAGACCTACTGGTCCAGCATCCACGGCCGCACCATGTACAGCACCTTCGACTGGGGTGTGCGCGACGAAGACGGTTACTTCTACATCCTGGGCCGCACCGACGACGTGATCAACGTGGCCGGTCACCGCCTGGGCACGCGTGAAATCGAGGAAAGCATCAGCAGTCACTCCAATGTGGCCGAGGTGGCGGTGGTGGGGGTGGCCGACCAACTCAAGGGCCAGGTGGCGGTGGCATTTGCCGTGCTCAAGGACCCATCGTTGGCCGCCAGTGAGGCCGACGCGCTCAAACTCGAAGGCGCCATCATGAAGGTGGTGGACGAGCAGCTCGGCGCGGTGGCGCGCCCGGCGAGGGTGCGTTTTGTGAGTGTGTTGCCCAAGACCCGCAGCGGCAAACTCCTGCGGCGCGCCATACAGGCCGTGTGCGAAGGCCGCGACCCCGGCGACCTGACCACCATGGAGGATCCGGGCGCCTTGCAGCAGGTGCGTGACGCGCTCGGCGCCTGAGCCCGGTGCCGACTTTGATCGCAAGGGGGTGTGCGACAGCACACCTTGTCGCTATCATGCATGCTTATATTTATCTATCGATAAAGCAGGGCGAACATGAAGCAGATGATCGAATCGGAATCTGGCGTCGAAAAAGGGCGCGTGTTCGAGTTGGCGGCCGAGTTGTTCGGTGTGTTGGCCACGCCCATGCGCTTGCGCATCCTCAGCGCGCTGTGCGACAAGGAAAAATCGGTCTCGCAACTGCTGCAGGAAATCGACACCACCCAGCCCAACCTGTCGCAACACCTCAACCTGCTGTACCGCGCCGGGGTGTTGGCCAAGCGCAAGGACGGCACCCAGGTGATCTACCGTGTGCAGAGTGAAAAAGCGGTCATGTTGTGCCGCACGGTGTGCACCCAGATCGCCATTGAAATGGACGAGCCGGGCAGCGTACCCGCCGCCGACCGTCTGTCTCCCCGCATCATTTCCTGAGCACCGCGCCCACTGCCCCAGTGCGGCCAAGGCGGTTTTTTCACCACATCCTTCTGCCATCCGACCACCGGTTGGCGCATCTCTGTCGTTCCCGCGTGGCTTCAGTGGCACAATCGCGGGCTGCAGTCAGGTCCTTCCAGTCACTGTCGCATCCGCCAATCGGTCCAGCCGTGTCGCGGGAGGTTTCTTAAACCAGCTAATGTTTCCCCAAGGGAAACGGAGGTCAGCGGATTCATGAGCGAGACTAACAACGTCTACGTTGCCTACCAGGGCAACTCGTACCTTTTCGGCGGCAACGCGCCCTATGTCGAAGAGATGTACGAAAACTACCTGGCCGATCCCACCAGCGTCCCCGACACCTGGCGTGCCTATTTCGATGCACTCCAGCACGTGCCCGCAGCCGACGGCTCCGACGCCCGCGACGTGCCGCACATGCCCGTCATCAACGCCTTTGCCGAGCGTGCCAAGGCCGGTGTCACCCAGGTGGTGGTGGCCACCGGTGCCGACAGCGAAATGGGCCGCAAGCGCACGGCGGTGCAGCAGCTGATCGCCGCCTACCGCAACGTGGGCCAACGTTGGGCCGATCTGGACCCGCTCAAGCGCGCCGAGCGCCCGCACATCCCTGAACTCGACCCGGCTTTCTACGGCTTCTCGGACGCCGACCAGGAAACCGTGTTCAACACCAGCAACACCTTCTTCGGCAAAGAGAGCATGTCGCTGCGCGAGCTGCTCAACGCGCTGCGCGAAACCTACTGCGGCACGCTGGGCGCTGAGTACATGCACACCAGCGACCAGGCCGAAAAGCGCTGGTGGCAACAAAAGCTGGAAAGCATCCGCAGCAAGGCGACCTTCACCGCCGAGAAGAAAAAGCACATCCTCGATCGCCTGACGGCGGCCGAAGGCCTGGAGCGTTACCTGCACACCAAGTACGTGGGCCAGAAGCGTTTCTCGCTGGAAGGTGGTGAGAGCTTCATCGCCGCCATGGACGAGCTGATTCAGCAAGCCGGCGCCAAGGGCGTGCAGGAAATCGTGATCGGCATGGCCCACCGCGGCCGCCTGAACGTGCTGGTCAACTCGCTAGGCAAGATGCCGGCCGATCTGTTCGCCGAATTCGACCACACCGCCCCCGAAGACCTGCCTGCCGGTGACGTGAAGTACCACCAGGGCTTCAGCTCCGACGTGTCCACCCCTGGCGGCCCCGTCCACTTGTCGCTGGCGTTCAACCCGTCGCACCTGGAAATCGTCAACCCCGTGGTGGAAGGTTCTGTGCGCGCCCGCATGGACCGCCGCAACGACCCCACGGGCAGCCAGGTGCTGCCGGTGTTGGTGCACGGCGACGCCGCTTTTGGTGGCCAGGGCGTGAACCAGGAAACCCTGGCGTTGGCCCAGACCCGTGGCTACACCACGGGCGGCACGGTGCACATCATCATCAACAACCAGATCGGTTTCACCACCTCCGACCCGCGCGATATGCGCTCATCGGCCTTCTGCACCGACATCGTCAAGATGGTCGAGGCACCGGTGTTG
>DASUIK010000277.1:0-8404 GCA_036279795.1 Burkholderiaceae bacterium
GGCCGAGCGCTCGCGCAGGGCCTGCACCGTGCCCTGGGCCTTGAGCCGGCCGCCGCTGAGCATGGCCAGGGCGTCCACACGCCCCTGCAGTTCCGCCAGGATGTGGGAGCTGATGACCAGGGTCACGCCGCGCGCGCGCAGAGCGTCCAGCTGCTGGTAGAAGTCGCGGATGGCGGCGGGGTCCAGGCCGGTGGTGGGTTCGTCCAGCAGCAGCAGCTTGGGGTCGTTGACCAGCGCGCGGGCCAGTGACAACCGACGTTTCATGCCACCCGAGAGCTCGCCCGGTTTGGCGTTGGCCTTGCTGGTGAGCGAGGCAAATTCCAGCAGCTCGGGCGTGCGCGCGCGGATGGCCGCGTCCTTCAGGCCGAAGTAGCGGCCGTAGACCAGCAGGTTCTCGGCGCAGCTGAAGTCGGGGTCGAGCGTGTCCATCTGCGCCACCACCCCGAGCTGCGCCTTGATGGCAAGGGCGTCGCGCGGCATGCCCAGGCCGAGCGCCCGGATCTCGCCACTGTCGGGCACGGTCAGCCCCAGGCACATGCGGATGGTGGTGGTCTTGCCGGCGCCGTTGGGGCCGATCACGCCCAGGCATTCGCCGGGTGCAATGTCGAAGGACAGATCCTTGACCACGGTGTTCTCGCCGTAGCGTTTGGTCAAGTGCTGAATGTGCAAAAGCGGGCTCATGGCGGGATTGTGGCACTCACTAAAATCGCGGGTTGCCTCAACAAGGAGTTCCCATTGTCCGACCGCCTGGCCGTGTGGCCCCAATACCTGTTGCCCAAGGGCCCGCTGACGCGGTTTGCCGGTTGGGTGGCCGGCGGGTGCTGGGGTGGCATCACCCACGCCATCATCCGGCGCTTTGTGCGCAAGTACCAGGTCAACATGCTTGAAGCCGCGCAGCCCGACATCACGGCCTACCCGAGCTTCAACGAGTTTTTCACCCGCGCGCTGAAAGAGGGCGCCCGGCCGCTGGCCGACGCGCCCTGGGTGTGCCCGGTGGACGGCGCCATCAGCCAGCTGGGTGCCATCGAAGGCGACCGCATCTTCCAGGCCAAGGGCCACCACTACACCACACGCGCTCTGGTGGGCGGCGACGCCGAGATGGCGGCGCGCTACGAGGGCGGTCATTTCGCGACCATCTACCTCAGCCCGCGCGACTACCACCGCATCCACATGCCCTGCGATGGCCGCTTGCGCCGCATGATCCACGTGCCGGGCGACCTGTTTTCGGTCAACCCGGCCACGGCGCGCGGCGTGCCCGGCCTGTTCGCCCGCAACGAGCGTGTGGTGTGCGAGTTCGACACCCCACACGGTCCCATGGTGCTGGTGCTGGTGGGCGCGACCATCGTGGGCAGCATGGCCACCGTGTGGCACGGCGTGGTCAACCCACCCCGCCCGGGCAACGTGCGCGAATGGCGGTACGACGACGCGCCGGTGGACCTGAAACGCGGCGACGAAATGGGCCGCTTCCTGCTGGGCTCCACCGTGGTGCTGCTGTTCCCGCGTGGCACCGTGGCCTTCCAAGCCGATTGGTCAGCCGCCCGCCCCGTTCGCCTGGGTGAAGCCATGGCCCACTCCCCTTCCTGATTTTTTTGAGGCAACCCCATGACAACACTCGGCACCCCCCTGTCTCCTTCGGCCATCAAGGTCATGTTGCTCGGCTCGGGCGAGCTGGGCAAAGAGGTCTTGATCGCCCTGCAGCGCCTGGGCGTGGAAACCATCGCGGTGGACCGCTACGAGAACGCGCCCGGCCAGCAGGTGGCCCACCATGCGCGCACCATCACCATGAGCGACCCGGCCCAGCTCAAGGCTTTGATCGAAGCCGAGCGCCCGCACCTGGTGGTGCCCGAGATCGAGGCCATCGCCACGCCCATGCTCGAAGAGCTGGAGGCCGCCGGCACGGTGCGCGTGATCCCCACCGCCCGCGCTGCCCGCCTGACCATGGACCGCGAAGGCATCCGCGTGCTGGCCGCCGAAACCCTGGGCCTGCCCACCAGCCCCTACAAGTTCTGCGATTCGTTGGCCGAACTACAGGCCGCGATCGATGGGGGCATCGGCTACCCGTGCATCGTCAAGCCTGTGATGAGTTCCAGCGGCAAGGGCCAGAGCAAGATCGACGGCCCGGCCGACGTGCAAAAGGCGTGGGATTACGCCATGGCCGGCGGCCGTGTGAGCCACGGCCGTGTGATCGTCGAAGGCTTCATCGATTTCGACTACGAGATCACGCAGCTCACCGTGCGCGCGGTGGGTGCCGATGGCCAGACCGAAACCCAGTTCTGCGAGCCCATCGGCCACGTGCAAGTGAGCGGTGACTACGTGGAAAGCTGGCAGCCCATGGCCATGTCGCCGGCCGCCATCGACAAATCGCGCCAGATCGCCAAAGCCGTGACCGACAACCTCGGCGGCCAGGGCCTGTTCGGCGTGGAGCTGTTCGTCAAGGGCGATCAGGTGTGGTTCAGCGAGGTCAGCCCGCGCCCGCACGACACCGGCCTGGTGACCCTCTGCACCCAGCACCAGAGCGAGTTCGAACTGCACGCCCGCGCCATCCTGGGCCTGCCGGTCGACACGTCCTTGCGCAATCCCGGCGCCAGCGCCGTGATCTACGGCGGCGTGGACGCCACTGGCATCGCCTTCGACGGTGTGGAGGAAGCCCTGCGTGTGTCAGGCACCGACCTGCGCCTGTTCGGCAAGCCCGAGAGCTTCGTCAAGCGCCGCATGGGCGTGGCCCTGGCCCGTGCAACGGACACCGACACCGCACGCGCCAACGCCAAGCTGGCGGCCAGCAAGGTCAAGCCACGCGTGGCCTGAACGTCGGTGTAGGTCAGGCGAGCACCAGCTGCGCCCGGCCGTTGGCCTTGGCGGTGTACATGGCCTGGTCCGCGCGGCTCAGCAGGGTGTCGATCTGCTCATCGCCCGCGTGCAACTCGGTGGCGCCGGCCGAAAAGGGCAGGCCAAACCCCAGCGACGGCAGCGCTTCGGGCAGGGTGCGGTTGCGCAGCCGCTGTTCCAGCGTGTGCACCGCGTTGAGCGGCGTGTCGCGCAGCAACACGGCAAACTCCTCGCCACCCAGGCGGCCGGCCAGGTCGCCTTCGCGCACCTCTTCCCGCATGGCCTGCGCAAACAGCCGCAGTGCCCGGTCGCCCACGTCGTGGCCGTGGCGGTCGTTGATCTTCTTGAAGTGGTCGAGGTCGAGCAGCATCACGGTGAGTGGCTGGTGGTGTCGCCGCGCGTGGGCCAACGCGGCGCCCGCCTGTTCATGCCAGGCCCGGTGGTTGAGCACGCCGGTCAGGCCGTCGGTGCGTGCCAGGGTGCGCAGTTGCTCCTCGGCTTCGTCGCGCCAAGCCACCAGCACCGCCACGGTGATCAGCACCAGCGTCACATTCGCGGCCACTTGGGCGCCCACGTTGATCGGATGCGGTGACTGAAAGTACGGGTAGAGATCGGGGAAAAAGGCGCCCAGCACGCCTCGCCCAAAGGTGAACGCGGCCACCAGCACGTGGCAGGCACTCAGCAGCCAGCGCCAGTGGCGCCGTGCCGACCGCTGTGGCCACAGCGACGCGCGGGCCACCACCAGCAGCTGGGCCGTGATGAGGAAGTTGGCCCAGCCCACCCGCAGGCTGTAGTGTTCGAAGCTCAGCGCGTAGCCCAGGGGCAGCAGCACACACAAGGCCGCCAGTAGGTGTCTGCCGGGGCGCGGGCCCAGCCACTCGGCCAGTGCCTGGAACAGCAGCCAGGAGGCGAGCGAGGCCAGCGCCATGGTGGTGGAGGACAGGCCAACGTCCAGCCAGTGGCCGGGCCAGAAGTTGGCCGCAATGATGCAGACCCAGCCCCCCGCTTGCGAGAGCAGGGCGAACTGGGCCAGCCGGGCGGCGCGGCTGGGGTGCCGCCCCATCAGCAGCGGCAGGGCCACCGAGACGGTGAGCAGCGTCAGTGCGGTGAGCACCAGCACCGTGAAGATGTCCAGCCGCCACATCATGCGGATTACTGGAAGGCGACTTCGGCAAAGCTGCGCAACTTGCGGCTGTGCAGGGCGTCCACACCACCAGCGCGCAGGCGTTCCACCGCGCGGATACCGATGCGCAGGTGCTGGTCCACGCGCTCGCGGTAGAAGTGGTTGGCCATCCCGGGCAGTTTGATCTCGCCGTGCAGGGGCTTGTCGCTCACACACAGCAAGGTGCCGTAGGGCACACGGAAGCGGAAGCCGTTGGCGGCGATGGTGGCGCTTTCCATGTCCAGGGCCACGGCGCGCGATTGCGAGAAGCGCCGCTGCGGCGTGTTGTCGGGCAGCAGCTCCCAGTTGCGGTTGTCGGTGCTGGCCACGGTGCCGGTGCGCATGATGCGCTTGAGTTCGGCACTCTTGAGGCCGGTCACGTCCGCCACCGCGCCTTCGAGCGCGAGCTGGATCTCGGCCAGCGCGGGGATGGGCACCCACAGTGGCAGTTCTTCGTCGAGCACGTGGTCCTCGCGCACGTAGGCATGGGCCAGCACGTAGTCGCCCAGCTGCTGGCTGTTGCGCAGGCCGGCGCAGTGGCCCAGCATCAGCCAGGCGTGGGGGCGCAGCACGGCGATGTGGTCGGTGATGGTTTTCGCGTTGCTGGGGCCCACACCGATGTTGACCATGGTGATGCCTGAGTGGTCGCGGCGGATCAGGTGGTAGCCGGGCATCTGGGGCAGGCGCGGTGGTGCCTTGCCCAATGCGTCGACCGGCTCGGCGGGCAGGCCCACGCGGCGGGTGACCACGTTGCCCGGTTCGACGAAGGCGATGTAATCGCTGTCCGGCTGGGCCATTTCGGCGTGGCCGAGCTTGATGAACTCGTCGATGTAGAACTGGTAGTTGGTGAACAACACGAAGTTCTGGAAGTGCTCGGGTGCGGTGCCGCTGTAGTGGCGCAGGCGCTGCAGCGAGTAGTCCACGCGCGGGGCGGTGAACAGCGACAACGGCTCGGGTTGGCCGGGTGGCGTCTGGTGGGTGCCGTTGGCGATGCCGTCGTCCATCACCGTGAGGTCGGGTAGGTCGAAGACCTCGCGCATGAGCGCACGGCGCTCGGCCGACATCTCGCCTTCGACGTGATCGTGCTCTGCAAACGAGAAGTGCACCGGGATGGGTTGGCTGCCCACGCCCACCTGCAGTTCGCCGCCGTGGTTTTGCAGGAGCAGGCGGAACTGTTCGAGGTAGTAGTGGGCAAACAGGTCGGGGCGGGTCAGCGTGGTTTCGAAATCGCCCGCGCCGCTCACGAAGCCGTACGACAGGTGTTTGTCGGCACCGTCCTGGCGCAAGGCGGTGTGGGTTTGCAGGCGCACAAACGGGTAGCAGGCGCGGGCGCGTTGACCGGCGGGCCAGTGGCCGGCCACGAAGGCGGACAGCGAGCTGCGCAGGTGGGCAATGGCCTGGTCGTACAGGCGCTGCACCTGTGCGAGGGCTGCGACCGGGTCGGTGAAGGACACCGGCGCGACAAAAGGTGGGGTGAGGGTGGGGGCGTGGGGCATGGGTCTATTGTGCTGCTGCAGCGTGACGGCTGCCGTGTGAGGGCGGTGACCGTTACCATAGCGCCAACGCCCTTCTGTCCACGGACCACCCATGATTCTCGAACTCGCCGACATCCGCATCCAGCCAGGCCAGCAGGCCGCATTTGAGGAAGCCATCCAGCGCGGCGTGGCCACCGTGATTGCCCAGGCCAAGGGTTTTCAAGGCTTCAAGGTCAACCACAGCCTGGAGTCGCCTGAGCGCTACGTACTGATGATTTACTGGACCACGCTGGAGAACCACACGGTGGATTTCCGCCAGTCCGATGCCTTCACCCAGTGGCGTGCCATCGTGGGACCCTTCTTTGCCGGCCCACCCACGGTCGAGCACTTCGAGCTGGTGGCCAAGTCCGCCTGACATGACTCCCTCCCGCGCCGCCCTCGCCCTGCTGCCCTGCCTGCTGCTGTGGGCGGGGCAGGCCGGTGCCGTGCGCCTGGAGTCGGTGGACGATGCCGAGCCGGGTGATCCCGGTGTGGGCGACTACCTGCTGGGCACCATGCTCAGCACATCGGGCAACCACGTGGGCGAACCCGGACAGGGCTTCAGCTTGCGGCCCTTGTGGTCGGTGCAGTGGCGCAACTGGCGCCTCACCACCACACGAGCGAGCGCCTTGTGGCGCCTGGGGCGCGACGGGGTGGATCCCGGCGTCAGCACCGTGCTGGTGGACCAGAACCGCTTTCGCCTGAGCGCGTCGCTGCAATTGGATGATGGCCGGCGCTCGGGCGACGACAGCTACCTGGCCGGGCTGCCTGATGTGCAGCGCACTTTGCGTGGGCGGGTGGCGGCGCGTTACACCCTCACGCCGCGTTGGACGGCCGGACTCACGCTGGGCAGCGACTTGCGCAACCGCGATGGCTCGGCCACGCTGACGCCATCGGTGAAGTACCGGCTCCCATCCGAGTCGGGCACCTTGTGGGAACTGTCCTTGTCCACCTCGCTGGGCAACCGCGATCACCTGCAGACGTTTTACGGTATTTCACCCGCTGCGGCGGCGGCTTCGGGCCGCGCGCCCTACCAGCCCGGTGCCGGGCTGTACGCGTGGCAGCTCGGCCTCGACGTGAGCCACCCGGTCAGCGCCCGGTGGGTGGTGTTTGGCGGATTGGGCCTGTCCAGCCTGGTCGGCGACGCGCGGCGCAGCCCCCTGGTGTCGCGCGCCACCACCTGGGGCGCCAGCCTGGGGGTGGCCTACCGCTGCTGTTGATGGCGGGTGGCCCTCAGTTCAGGTCCTCGTGGTGGGCCTGGGTGCCTTGTTTCCAATACGCCGATGCCCGGATGGCGTGGCGGCTGTGGCCTTTCTCGTCCACCAGAATCTGGCGCAAGCGGGCTGCCGTGCGGGCTTCGCCGGCACACCAGGCGTAGCCGTCGCCTGCGGGCAGGGGCAGCGCGCGCACGGCGGCTTCGCAGGCCTCGGCGCCGTCCACCCACTGCAGGGTCAGCTGGGCGGCGCTGGGCAGCACGCGGCGGTCGGCTTCGGGGACGTCGGCCACCACCCACACGCGTGCGCTTGCAGGCAGCTCCTGCAGCCGCCGCGCGATGGCCGGCAGGGCCGAGCTGTCGCCCACCAGCAGGTACCAGTCGTAGTCCATGGGCACGACGAAGGAGCCACGCGGGCCGCCGATCACGGCCGTGTCGCCCACGTGGGCGGAAGCGGCCCAACGCGCCGCTGGCCCCTCGCCGTGCAAGGCAAATTCGATGGTCAGGCGCTGCGCCTGTGCGTCGTAGGCGCGCGGCGTGTAGTCGCGTATCACCGGGGTGTCGCTGTCGGCGTTCAGGATGAGTTTGACGTGGTCGTCGAACGACGCGCTGACAAAACCCTGCAAAGCTTCGCCGCCGAAGGTGATGGCACGCACGTGGGGCGACAGCATGTCGATGGCAACGATGTGCAGCGTGCGCCGGCGCAACTCGTGGCGCACGCGCACCACGCGGGAGGTGTGGGTTTCAGTGTTCATGGCTAATGATTGATAATGTCCATCAATTGTTTGCGCAATCGTTTGATAAAGTCAACCAATGCCGCGTGATAACCCCGACGATCCCCTGGATTTGGTGCACCAGCTCATGCACCAGGTGCGTTCGCGCCAGCGCGAGTCGCTGCGCGAGGCCGGCACGCTCACGCCCATGGACGCGCGGGTGCTGGGCTTTTTTGCGCGCCGCCCCGGTGCCACCCTCAAGGACTTGGCCGAGCACAGCGGGCGCGACAAGGCCCAGTTGGCGCGCCTGATCAAGGGTTTGCGCGACCAAGGGTGGCTCCTGGCCGAGGCCGATCCCCAGGATAGGCGCAACCAGTGCCTGACGCTCACGACCCAGGGCCAGGCGGTGCACCAGCGGCTGCGCGAGCGCATGGCCGGCATATCGGAGCGCGCCGTGCGCGGGCTGAGCGCGGCCGAGCGCCGCCAGTTGTGCGCGCTGTTGTTGCGCCTGCAGGCGGGGCTTGCCGACGAAGGTTGAGTCCCATTGCATTCGCTTACACGGCTTTACGTCTGTGGCAAAGCGGCCCGTTACCATGGCGGCCTGTCTGTTGGAGGAAGCCATGAAACCCATTTCGTCTCTGCTGGTGGTGCTGTCTGTGTTGTGTCTGGCTTTGCCGGCGCAGGCCGAAAAGCCGGAATGGGCCGGCCAAGGCGGTGGAAAAGGCCACGGCAAGCCCGACAAACACCAAAATGAACGCCAGAACGACGGGCAAGGCGACCGTCATGGCGATCGCCGTGGGGGCCGCGACCGGGATGACCGCGATGGCGGTGACCGCCCGCGCCACGGTGGCCGCAACGACGGTCCTTCGGTGGCGGTCCAGGGCGGGTCGGGCAACGTGCAGATCGGCGTGTACTTCGGCGCCCCCCAGCGCCAGGTGCTGTACGACTACTACAGGCCCCAGTTCCATGGCGGCAA
>DASUIK010000278.1:0-2800 GCA_036279795.1 Burkholderiaceae bacterium
GCAGCGCAAGCTGGGCATCACCTTTTTGTTCATCACGCACGACCAGCACGAAGCGCTTTCGATGAGCGACCGCATTGGTGTGTTCAACCAGGGCCGGCTGGAACAGGTGGGCACACCGCAGGCCATCTACAACGCACCGGCGACACGTTTTGTGGCCGACTTTGTCGGCGCCGCCAACGTGTTCCAGGGCGAGCGCGCGCGCCAGTTGGCCGGCGTCGAAAGCGTGATGCTGCGGCCCGAACGCATTCAACTGGGCGCCGCCCACAGCGCACGCCTCAGCGGCCCGGTGCTGGACGTGCAGTACTTCGGCGCTTTTTCGCGCCTGCGCATGGACTGGGCCGGTGAGCCGGTGGTGGTGGATCTGAACCCAATTCAAATCGCCGCCTTGCCCGATGCCGGTGACACCGTGCACTTGCACTGGAGCGAAGACGCGGTGCATGCGCTTCAAGGGACGGCCGCATGAACACCATGACCTTGCCGGCGCCCGCGGCAAGCGGTGGCGGCCCGCTGCGGCGCCTGTCGGACCTGCTTTACACCCGCCGTGGCCTGGCCCTGGGCCTGCTGCTGGTGCCGCCCCTGCTGTGGTTTGGTGTGGTCTACCTCGGCTCGCTGTTCGCGCTGCTGGCCAACAGCTTTTTTGGGCTGGACGAATTCTCTGGCGTGGTGGACCGCTCGCAACTCACGCTGGCCAACTTCCGCGAGATGCTGCAGCCCGCCAACGTGGACGTGGTGCTGCGAACTGTGGCCATGGCTGTGGCCGTCACCGTGGCCTGCACCGCCATCGCTTTTCCCATCGCCTTCTACATGGCCCGGTATGCGCGTGGATCACAAAAGGCGCTGCTCTACATCGCCGTCATGCTGCCGCTGTGGTCCAGCTACCTGGTCCGGCTGTACGCCTGGAAGCTGCTGCTGGCGAAAGAAGGTGCCATCAGCTGGGTGTTGGCCGAGCTGCACCTGAGCTGGGTGCTTGAGGCCTTGCTCGCCACGCCGGGGATCGGCGGCAACTCGCTGTCGTTCTCTCGCCTGGGCACCTTCATCGTGTTTGTCTACATGTGGCTGCCCTTCATGATCCTGCCCATCCAGGCGGCCATCGAGCGCATCCCCGGCTCTTTGCTCGAGGCTTCCAGCGACCTGGGCGCCAAAGGCAGCACCACCTTCTGGAAGGTCATCTTCCCGCTCGCCATGCCCGGCATCGCGGCGGGTTCCATCTTCACCTTCTCGCTCACGCTGGGCGACTACATCATCCCGCAGGTGATTGGCGACTCCACGCTCTTCATTGGCCAGGTGGTTTACCGCCAACAGGGCGTGGCGGGCAACATCCCGTTTGCGGCGGCTTTCTCGCTGGTGCCCATTGTGGTGATCGGGGTCTACCTGTGGATTGCCAAGAAGCTGGGAGCATTCGATGCGCTCTGATCCCAACAAAGCCGGCTGGGGCCTCAAAGCCGCCACCTGGGCCGGCGTGTTGTTCCTGCACATCCCGCTGGCGCTCATCATCCTCTACGCCTTCAGCGCCGAGGACAAAAGCTACGTTTTCCCGCCACCGGGCCTGACCACCCAGTGGTTTGCCGCCGCCTGGGCGCGCGACGACGTGTGGGCCGCCATTGGCCTGTCCTTCCGCGTGGCGCTGATCGCCACCGGCATCGCGATGGTGCTGGGCACCCTGGCGGCGGCGGGGCTGGCGCGCACGCGCTTTTTTGGGCGCGATGCGGTGTCGCTGCTGCTCATCCTGCCCATCGCGCTGCCTGGCATCATCACCGGCATCGCGCTGCGCACGGCCTACCACACGATGGAGATCCCGTTCAGCTTCTGGACCATCGTCATCGGCCACGCCACCTTCTGTGTGGTGGTGGTCTACAACAACGCGGTGGCGCGGCTGCGGCGCACCTCGCCGTCGCTGATCGAGGCGTCGATGGATCTGGGCGCCGACACCTTCCAGACCATCCGCTACGTCATCCTGCCGCAGCTGGGCTCGGCCCTGCTGGCAGGTGGTCTGTTGGCCTTTGCGCTGAGCTTTGACGAGGTCATCGTCACCACCTTCACCGCCGGTCAGCAAACCACGCTGCCCATCTGGATGCTGCAGGAGCTGATCCGTCCGCGCCAGCGGCCGGTCACCAATGTGGTGGCGGTGGTTGTCATCGCCTTGACCTTCATCCCCATTCTGGCCGCGTACTACCTCACGCGGTCCGACGAACAACCCAGCAGCCGTTAAGGAGCACCCCATGGGCAAGACCCCCGATTTCCAGAACGCCATCGCCACCGAGCTGTTCATCGACGGCCAGTTCGTCGTCGGTGAAGGTGAGGCCGAGCGTGTGCTCAACCCGGCCACCGGCGACGTCATCGCCAGCGTGCCCGAGGCCTCGTTTGATCAGATCCACCGCGCCGTGCTGGGCGCCAACCGCGCCTTTGAGGGCTGGAGCGACACCACGCCGGGCGAACGTTCGCGTTTATTGCTCAAGATTGCCGACGCCATCGAGGCCAACGCCGACGCCTTCGCGCGACTGGAATCGCTCAATTGCGGCAAACCGTATGTGCGTGCGCTCGAAGACGAAATTCCCGCCATCGCCGACTGCTTCCGCTTCTTCGCAGGAGCCGCCCGCACCATGAACGGCCCGGTGGCAGGCGAGTACCTGGGTGGCCACACCAGCCTGATCCGTCGCGACCCCATTGGTGTGATCGGCTCGATCGCACCCTGGAACTACCCGCTGATGATGGCCGCGTGGAAGGCCGCGCCGGCTTTGGCCGCCGGCAACACCGTGGTGCTCAAGCCCAGCGAACAAACCCCGCTGACCGCGCTGCTGCT
>DASUIK010000279.1:0-36503 GCA_036279795.1 Burkholderiaceae bacterium
AGTCGTCGAACTGCACCTCGTACACCTTGCCATCCACCGGCAGGTTGAGCGTGTAGCCCCAGCGGAAGGTGTTGCCTGCGGCCTGGCCCTGGGCCTCGCCCTTCACGTCGTCGGCGGTGCCGGTGTAGCGGCCATCGGCGCCTTTTTTCAGTCGCCAGATGCGGCGCTGTTTCTCGCCGTCGGAGTAGGTGAAGTCTTCGTCCAGCACACCTTCGTTGCCGTTCCAGGTGCACACCATCACGACGGTGAAGCGGCGCACCACCTTGCCCGAGCGGTCGGTGAAGACACCGTAGGCGTCGAGCGTGCCGTTGAAGTAAGTGGCCAGATCGAGCACAGGCTTGTCGGCGGCGTGATCGCTCACCTGCGGCCCGGCACAGGCGGCCAGCCCGGCGGCCAGGGTCAACGTCAATGCGCCGAGGGCGGCACGTCGTTTCATGATCGGATGTCCTTGTTGATGATGAAGTGCTGCAGGCCAGCCGTGGCCAGCAGCTTGAGTGCGCAGGGCAGGATGCAATAAGCCCAGGTGAGTGCGTCCAGGGCTTGTGGGTCGCGCTGGCCGGGCGCATATCCCCACCACCCCAGCAGCGGCAAGGCCAGGCCGGCGGCCAGGGCGAGGTTGAGCTTGGTGGCGAAATTCCACCAACCGAAGTAACGGCCTTCGCCACGGCCACGCTCGCCCATGTCGCCCACCACGCCAGCCAACAGAGCGCCGGGAACGGCCAGGTCGGCGCCCAAGGCCAAGCCCGACAGCGCGCACACCGCCAGAAAAGCCCACACATCGCCGGGCCCCAAAAAGGCGGCCCAGGCAAACACCAGCACGCTCAGGCCCATGCCTGCGCGCCAGGCGCGGGCCAGGCCCAAGCGGGCCACCACGCGCAGCCACACGGGCATGGACGCGGCCGCACACACAAAATACGTGCCTAGAAAGGCAGGCTCCATGGCAGTCGGCGCCTGCAACTGGTCTTGCACAAAAAACAGCACCAGCGTCGCAGGCACGGCACTGGCGATGCCGTTGACCATGAACACGCCCAACAGCCGGGCAAACGCAGGCTGGCGCAACGGCGCCCAGGCAGAAGCCATCGGCTCACCGCGCGATGCCATGTCGGGCACCGGTCGCACCGCGCCGGTCCAGGCCCAGCAGCCCAACGCGAGCAGCAATGCAAACACCATGGCGGTGGCGCCCAACCCGGCCAGGCTGGGCAAGATCGCCGCCAGCACCACGCCCACCAGGCCCAGGGCTTCGCGCCAGGCCACCACGCGGGCGCGCTGGGCCTCGGTACCGCCCAGCATGGCACCCCACGATTGGTGGCCCACACTCACCACGCTGTAGGCGGTGTACGTGAGCAGCAGCCCAGCCACGGCCCAGGCCAACAACGCAGCGCTGCCGCCCAGCGCCATGGGCGGAAAAAACAGCCCGACAAAACCCAGCGCCAGCACCGCGCTCGACAGCGCACCCAGCCACAGCACACCGACCACGGAACGCCTGAAAGCGGCATCGCACCAGCGGCCAATCAGCGGATCGATGAAGGCGTCGAACAGGCGTGCGCCCAGCAAGACCGCCCCCAATGCGGCCAGCGACACGCCGTGTTCGCGCGCGTAATGATTGGGCCAAACCACATACAGCGGCAAGGCCGCGAAGGCCAGCGGCAACCCCAGCAAGCCGTAGCGCAACCCATGCCGCCAGCCACCCGGCTGGTCGAACAAGGCCACACCGTTGGCGGTGGCGGTGCTCATGGGGTGACGCCGGCCTGCGCCAGCAACTGCGTGCGCATCTGCGGCTCGGACGTGGCGGGCGACAGCCAGATGCCAAAAAACAGTCGGGCAAACTCGGGGTCGGGCACATCGCCCAGTGGCCGCTCGTTGAGGGTGAAGCGCGCGCCCTCGCCCGGCACATGCAAGCCAGCGATGTGGTCGCCCTCTTTCACATCGGGGAACAGCTTGAGCATCGCCTCCAGCCAGCGGGTGGCCTGCGCGTCGCTCACGCTGCCGACGCCACGCATTTCCTTGAGCGAGCGCTCGGCAATAGCCTTGCCATTCAGCGTGCGCAGGTAATGCAGTTCCAGCACGAAGCGGTGGCGCGAGAACGCCGACGCCTCGAACCCAGGCTCGGTCCAAAGCGTCGCGTCGTAAACGGACAAACCAAAAAATCGCAAGCGCGCCTGCCCCTGCCGCCGAGCGCCGGGCAACAAACCCGGCGCACCCGCATGGGTGGCGCGCGCCAGACCGGCCAGCGGCCCCGCTGCCATAAAGACCAACATCTCGCGGCGTGCAAAAACACCCCCTCGGGAGGCACCGCCGGGCCGGCTCTGCCGGACGGCTGGTGCCGCCCCCCCTTGGGGGGGTGACGCGAAGCGGCGCTGGGGGGTCATGCTTTCCTCAGTGTGAACTGCATCACGTCGGTGCTGCCTTCGTCGAAAGCCGCCTCGCAGTACGCCAGGTAAAACTCCCAGACACGCAGGAAGTGTTCGTCAAAGCCCAGCTCGCGCACGCGCGGCTCCTCGTGCAGAAAACGCTCGCGCCACTGGCGCAGGGTTTCGGCATAGTCGCGGCCGAAGGCAAACGCATCCTCCACCACCAGGCCGGCGGCTTCGGCCTCGGCGCGGAAGGCCGAAGGGCTGGGCAGGCAACCACCCGGGAAGATGTACTGCTGGATGAAATCGGTGCCGCGGATGTAGCGCTCGAAGTGCTCGTCGGCGATGGTGATGCTCTGGATGTTGGCGCGACCGCCCGGTTTGAGCAGCCGGGCCACGGTCTGGAAGTAAGTGGGCCAGTACTCCCGCCCCACGGCCTCCACCATCTCGATGGAGCAGATGGCGTCAAAGGGGCCGTCGGTGATGTCACGGTAATCCTGCAAGCGCAAATCCGCCTGCGCCGAGGTGCCCAGACGCGCCATGCGGGCATTGGCCCAGGCCAGTTGCTCGGTGGACAGCGTCACACCCACCACCGAGGCGCCAAAACGGGTGGTGGCGGCCTCGGCCAACGCGCCCCACCCGCAGCCGATCTCCAGCACCCGGTCACCCGGCTTCACCTGGGCCATGCGCAGAGCCCGGTTCACCTTGGCCCATTGCGCGCTCACCATGTCCTGCCCCGGGTGCTCGAACCAGGCCGACGAGTAGTTCATGGTCTCGTCCAGCCACAGGCGGTAGAAGGCATTGCCCAGGTCGTAGTGAGCGTGGATGTTCTTCTTGCTGTTGGTTTTGGTGTTGCGGTGGAGCAAGTGGCGCAGGCGGTAGGCCAGGCGGCCAAGCCAGGTGCCGTAGATCACGTCTTCGATCTCGTTGCGGTTGCGCAGGAAAAGGCGCAACAGATCGGCCAGCTGGGGCGTGCTCCAGTCGCCTGCGATGTAGCCCTCGGCAAAACCGATGTCGCCCGATTTGAGCGCAGCCCCACACACCTTCCAGTTGTGCAGACGCAGCGTGGCGTTGATGCCGCCACCCTGGCCGAACTGCTGAAAGCTGCCGTCGGGCAATTGCACCGTGAGTTGGCCGTGGCGCAAACGCTGCAGCAGGCGCAAGGTGGCACGGGCGGCGGCTGGCGCGCCGACGGGCAGCGCAAACGGGGCGGTGGTGCTGTTGGGCATGGGCATGGCGGGAGGAGAAGGCAACGAAGATCAACCGGCACCGTGGCCTGGCGTGACCAAGGCCTGCGGTGGTTCGGGTTTGCGGAAAAACGGCACGCGCTTGAGCGCCCACAGGCGCAGCGCCTGCCAGTGGATTCGGGCCACCACGCCCAGCGTCATGGCGGGGTGGCTCAAAAGCGCGCGGCGGGTGGTGTGTGCGTCCAACGGCAGCAGCTCGCCGCTCACGCTGGTCTGGATCAGCGGGCCCAGGCTGGCCTGCGGCAGGTCGTTGTGGTCGATGCGCACCACCGTGTGCTCACGGCCCTCGCGGGTGCAGCGCATGAACACGAAGCGGTACTCGCCCTGCACGCTGCAAAACGGCGACACGTGAAACACCTTGTCGGCCGTGACCGGCACGCCATACCGGGGCGCGTCCAGCAGGTAGCAGTGGCGCTCGCCAAAGGTGTTGTTGACTTCGGCCAGCACGGCGCGCAGGCTGCCGTCAGCACGGTGGGCGTACCAAAAGCTCACCGGCTTGAAGGTGTGGCCGAACACGCGCGGGTAGGTGTGCAGCCACACCTCGCCCTCGGCGTCAGCGATGCCATGGGCGCGCAAGGTGGCGTCAAACCAGGCCAGGCAGTCGGTTCCGCCATCGCCATGGTCGCGGTCATGGAAGGCCAGGGCCGCGCGGCGGTTGCGCGCCAGCGCGCCGCTGCCGTGGGCCTTTAGGCTACGCAGCGGCAGCATGAGGAAGTAAGTGGGATAGGCGAAGGCGTTACGGCGCGGGCGCAAGCGGGTGTGGCGCACCTGGCCGAAACCGATCAGCGCTTGGCTCACCGACGCACCCCGTTGCGGTTGTGGTTGGAGGCCATGGCACGCAGAATGCCCGCCGCCGCCTGCAAGCCGGCCTTGAGGCCGTCTTCGTGGAAGCCGTAGCCACACCAAGCGCCTGCGAAATGGGTGTGCTGCACGCCTTGCAGCTCGGTGATGCGCTGCTGGGCTTGCATCGCCGCGAGGTCGAACACCGGGTGGGCATATTCGTATTCGCCCAACACCTGCCGCGGGTCGATGTCGCGCAAGGGGTTGAGCGACACCACCACCGGTTGTTCAAACGGCAATGGCTGCAGCTTGTTGAGCAGGTAGTGCAGGCAGACGCGTGGGTGCTCATCGCGCTGGCGGGCGGCGCGTTCGTAGTTCCAGGCCGCCCAAGCCTTGCGGCGCGTGGGCAACACCGAGGCATCGGTGTGCAACACAGCGCGGTTGGGCTGATAGCGGATGGCACCCAACAGCGCGCGTTCGTTGGCGGTGGCGCCACCGCCCAGCAGGGCCAAGGCCTGGTCGCTGTGGCAGGCCAGCACCAGGTGATCGAAGCGCTCTGCCCGCCCGTCGGTGATCACCCGCACGCCCTCGGCGTCGCGCTGCAGGGCACGCACGGGGGTGTTCAGGCGGGCATCCGGCAAGCCCGCGATGATCTTCTTGACGTACTCCCGTGAGCCGCCGCGCACGGTGAACCATTGTGGCCGTCCGCTGACTTGCAGCAAGCCGTGGTTGTGGCAGAAGCGCACCATGGTGGCCACTGGGAATTGCAGCATCTGCTCGGCCGGGCAGCTCCAGATGCAGGCCATCATGGGCAAGAAGTAGTCGTGACAGAAAGCGTCGCTGAAACGCTCGCGCTTCAGGAAGTCGGCTAGCGGCATCCACAAACGACCATCGGGCGCCCGGTCCTGCTGGCTCACCGCCAAGCGGGTGCACAGGCGGTTGAAACGCAGGATGTCGGCCAGCATGCGCAAAAACGCCGGTTTGAACAGGTTGCCCCGCTGGGCAAACACGGTGTCGAGGCTGCTGCCGCTCCACTCCAGCGGGGATTGATCGCCCGAACCCGGCGCCTGCACCGAAAACGACATGTCGGACAGCGCGGTGTCGACCCCCAGCTCGGCAAAGAGGTTGAGCAGGTTGGGGTAGGTGCGCTCGTTGAGCACCAAAAAGCCGGTGTCCACGCCATGGGTCATGGGCCCCTGGGCGGTGGGCAAGGTGATGTCCACCGTGTGGGCGTGGCCGCCAAATGTGGCCCCGGCCTCAAACAGCGTGACTGCCGCGTGGCCACGCAAGGTGTGTGCAGCCGCTAAACCGGCGACGCCGGCGCCGACCACCGCGACACGCGGCTGTTTGCCGTTGGGTTGGGGGGGCAGTTGGCGAGGGTCTGCGTACATGATCAGACCCCCCTGCCAGAAGAGAGAAGTACCGCGCAGCGCCCCGAAACGAAGGAGGGAGGGATGGAGGAGGAGGAGAAGCGCCTCGGGATTGCGCCACCGGGGTGGCGACTGCGCGGTACACAAACCGTTTCATGCACACAGAGCACGGCCGTGCCAACAAAGTTCCCTCGATTCACGTCCATGTGCCGCTCCAATGTGACCAGACACCTCAACTTGAACAGATGAGGCAATAAATTACCAATTGGTCACATTGTGACTAATCAGTCACTTTGGTGTCGACAACATTCGCTCAATATCCTTAATAAGTGTAGGGTTTTGTGGCTCCACCGCACTGGTGTAAGCCTTGACCAGAACCCCATCCCGGGCAACGAGGTACTTGTGAAAGTTCCAGCGTGGCCACTCGCCGGTGCGCTGGGCCAGCTCGCGGTACAGAGGGTGGGCCGCGCGACCCACGACAGCCGTCTTGACGAACATGGGAAATTTCACACCGTAGGTGTTTTCACAAAAGTCAGCGATCGCGGTGTTCGCACCCGGCTCTTGCTGGCCAAAGTCGTTGCTGGGGAACCCCAACACCACCAAGCCCCGGTCACGGTAGCGGCGGTACAACGCCTCCAGACCTTCGTACTGGCCCGTGAACCCGCAGTAGCTGGCGGTGTTGACCACCAGCACCACACGGCCGGCGTACTGACACAGGTTCTGCGGCTTCTCGTCCTGCAGGCGGGGCACGGTCTGCTGCCACAGGGCCGGGCACCCTGCCGGCGCTTGGGCCCAAACGGAAGGCACGGTCAACAACAACGGCGCGAGGACAGCAAGCACCAAACGACGGCGCGAGGGCAATGCGGTGGGATGGGGTGACATGTGCAGGCTCCAATTCAAGACAAGCGGATGGTGGCACCGGCCCGAACGCTGCGCGCGTCGGCCCGCTCATACACCCCCTTGATTGCAGGTATTTGGGGTCACAACCTAAAATTGCAGGTTGCCCGGCGACTTGGCACCGCCGAACCGCCCGCACCGCAACGAGGTCTTCATGCTGTATCCCGAACTCTTCAAGCAACTCGAATCCGTCCGCTGGGACATGGACAAGGACATCCCCTGGGACCAATTTGATGCCAGCCTGCTGAGCGACGAACAGGCACAGACCATCAAAATGAACGCCATCACCGAGTGGGCGGCCTTGCCGGCCACCGAGATGTTTCTGCGCGACAACCGCGACGACTCCGACTTCTCGGCCTTCATGTCGATCTGGTTCTTCGAAGAGCAAAAGCATTCGCTGGTGTTGATGGAGTACCTGCGCCGCTTCCGCCCCGAACTGGTGCCCACCGAAGAAGAGTTGCACGAAATCCGTTTCGACTTCGACCCGGCGCCCGCCCTGGAAACCCTGATGCTGCACTTCTGCGGCGAAATCCGCCTCAACCACTGGTACCGCCGTGCGGCAGAGTGGCACACCGAGCCGGTCATCAAGCAGATCTACACCACGCTGAGCCAAGACGAGGCACGCCACGGTGGTGCCTACTTGCGCTACATGAAACGTGCCATCGGCAAGTTTGGCGACGAGGCCCGTACCGCCTTCGCCAAGGTGGGTGTGCTCATGGCCAGCGCGCGGCGCACCGCCCAGGCCCTGCACCCCACCAACCTGCACGTGAACAAAACCCTGTTCCCACGCGACACGGTGCAAAGCCGCCTGCCCAATCCGGAATGGCTGGAACACTGGCTGGACCAGCAAATCCGTTTTGACGCGGTGTGGGAGACCAAGGTGGTCGAACGCATCCTGCACAACCTGAGCCTGCTGATGGACCGCAGCTTCAAGAGCGTGCAGGAGCTCAACCGCTTCCGCAAAGAAATCAGCGCACCTCTGGCCAGCGGCAGCAACGCGGCCGCCTGAGCATCAGTGGAGGCGCTGCCGCTGGCGGTCCAGCAGGCGTGCGCCCCACGCCGTCAACAGGCCCAGCACGGCACCGGCCACGGTGCCGCTGAACCACGCTGCCTGCACCACCGACATGTCGTTGACGCCGTCCCACACCACGGGCCGACTCCACGCCTGCTCCAACACCAGCTTGCCCAGCAACAGCCCACCCAGCAACAGCCCCCAGCGCCGGGCCTGTGGCACCGGCAAACGTTGCAGCAGCAGGTGCACCGCCACCACCGCCAGTGCCGCGTGGATGAGGCCGGCCAAGCCGGTGACGTGCCCCACCTGCGGCCACCAGGCCACCGTTAAATAGGTGATGGGCCAGGCCAGAAACCAGGCAACCGCGCAGGCGCGGTCGGGCCGAACCACCCACGAAAACGCCGTCAGCAAACCCAAAGCCATCTGGTTGGCAATCAGGTGGGGGGTGTTGGCATGGACCCAGGCGGTGGACCAGATGGTCCACCAGCGTTGGTCCCAATCGTCCACACGCCACACCAGCGACTGGACCTGCTCTGGCCCCCACCAGCCGAGCATGCTGGCCACGCCGTGCAGCCCACACAGGATGAGCCAGTCCCGCCCCCGCGTTGTCATCAGCTGCCCAGCACGTGTTGCCACAGGGCGCGCACGGCCGCCGACTCGACCGCCACGTCGGCCTGATCGACCTGGGTGGGCGCTTCGTCCAGTCGGGCGCGGTGCTGCATCTGGCGCAACACCCGGTAAGCCGCCGCCGCGGCCTCGCCCATGCCCGCAGGCAACAGGCCAGCTTCTTCGGCCATCTGCAGCAACGCGATGTTGCCCCGGTTGGCACGCAGGGCGGCATGTGCACCTGAATGCGCCAGCACCAGGAACTGCACCACGAACTCCACGTCCACCATGCCCCCGGGGCTGTGCTTGACGTCGAACATCTCACCGCGCACCGGGTGGGCGGCACGCACCTTCTCGCGCATGGCGCGGATCTCGTCAGCCAGAGCCGCCACGTCGCGGGGCGCGGTGATGACGGCCTCGCGCACCGCATCGAAACGCGCCGCCATGTCGGCGTGCCCCACCACATGGCGGGCGCGGGTGATGGCTTGGTGCTCCCAGGTCCAGGCGGTGTTGCTGCCGCGCTGTTGCTGGTAGTTGGCGTAGGCCTCAAAACTGGTGACCAGCAAACCGGAATTGCCGTTGGGACGCAGCGCCGTGTCGATCTCGTAGAGATCGCCCTCGCCTGTCTTGACGGTGAGCCAGTTGATGAGCTTGCGCACCAAGGTGGCGTAGACCTCGGGGGCCCGCTCGTGGTCGTCGTCGTAGACAAAGACGATGTCCAGGTCGCTGCCGTAACCCAGCTCCTTGCCGCCCAGCTTGCCATAGGCAATGATGGCGAACTGCGGGGTGTCACGGTGGCGGTTTTTCAAACGTGCCCAGCACCAGCGCACGGTGGTGCGCAGCACCGCATCGGCCAAAGCGCTGAGGTCGTCAGCCACGTCTTCGACCGTGAGCACACCTTCCACGTCGCGCGCCAGGGTGCGGAAGACTTCGGCGTGGCAGGCGCGCCGCAGCAGGTTGAGCAGTGCCTCCTCGTCGTCCTCGCCGGTGCTGCGCAAGGCGTCCAGCCGCGCGTCCAGTTCGGCCTCGAATTGGGCGCCATCAAACCGGTCGCTCAGCAGTTGCCGGCTGGCCAACTCATCGATCACACCCGGGTGTTTTTGCAGGTAACGCGCCGGCCACTTGGCCGCGCCCAGCAGGCGCAACAAGCGCTCGTGCACCGAGGGGCGCTCCTGCAGCAAGGCCAGGTAGCTTTCGCGCCGCAGCAAGGCTTCGAGCCAATCCACCAGGCGCAGGGCGGCCTCTTCGGTCACGCGGCCCTCTTCCACCCAGGCGCCCGTGCGCTGCACCAGGCGCACCAGACGCTGCCGCGTGTCTTCGCGCAGCGCGGCCACGCGCGGGTGTTCGCACCACTGTGCCACCCGTTCGGCCAGCTTGGGCGGCAGCTGGGGCAGCACCGCCTGCAGCTCGCTGGCCTCGGCCCGCGCCGCGCCACAGCCTTTGCCGTTGCAGGTTTTGGTGGGGCCGCCGAGCAAGGTGTCGAACTCTTGCGCCACCGCCTCGCGGTGCGCATCGAGCTGATGCAGGAAGGCACAGGTGTTGGAAAAACCCAGGGTCTGTGCCAGCCAGGCGAGGTCATCGTCGCGCTCGGGCATCAGGTGGGTCTGCTGGTCGTCCAGGTATTGGATGCGGTGCTCGACCCGGCGCAGGAACACATAAGCCTCGGTCAGCGCCTGCGCCGTTTCGGCTGGCATGAGGCTGGCCCGTTGCAGGCGGGCGATGGCGTCCAGCGTGGGCCGGGTGCGCAGTTCGGGGAACTGGCCGCCGCGCACCACTTGCAGCAGCTGCACGGTGAATTCGATTTCCCGTATGCCGCCGCGCGAGAGCTTGACGTCGTTGGCACGGCCCGGGTTGCCGGCGGCGCGTTTGGCCGCGTGTTCGCGGATCTGCCGGTGCAGGGTGCGCAGGGACTCGAACACGCTGTAATCGAGGTAACGCCTGAACACAAACGGCAGCACCACGCCGCGCAAGGCGCTGGCCGAGCCATCGCGCACGGCCGTCAGGGGTGCCACCACCCGGCTCTTGAGCCAGGCAAATCGCTCCCACTCGCGCCCTTGCACCAAGAAGTATTCCTCCAAGGCACCCAGCGACACCGCAGGTGGACCAGAATTGCCGTTGGGCCGCAAGGCCAGGTCAACACGGAACACGTTGCCGTGTTCCGTGGTGTCGCCCACCAGTTGGTAAATGCGTTTGACGGCCTTGCCGAAATACTCGTGGTTGCTGATGCGGTTGCGACCTTGTGCGTTGCCGGTGGTTTCGCCGTCGTGGTCGTAAACGTAGATCAGATCAATATCGCTCGAGACGTTGAGTTCGCGCGCGCCGAACTTGCCCATTCCGATGATCCACAACCGCGCCCGGGTGGGCTCGGTGGCCGGCAGGGACTGGTGCATGGGCGGGCCATAAAGGCCATCGAGCTCCGCCTCGGCCTGGGCGCAGGCGCGGTCCAGCGCGGTTTCGGCCAGCACGGTCACGGCCTGCGTGACCAGCGCCAGGTCGGCCCCCTGTTCGCAGTCGAGCACCACCAAGCGCTCCATGACAAGCTGGCGCAGCACACGCAAGGCTGCGCCCAGTTCCAGCCCTTGGCCCAACAAGCGCTCCAGCGTGGCCAACTGGGCCTCGCGCGTGGGCTCGCCGGCAGCCAGCAGCGCTGCTTCCGCGCTGTAGCGCCGCCGCAACCTTTGCACAAAACGCGAATGATCGGCACGCGCGGGCGTGGTGAAAGCGGCGTGTGCGCCGCCGGCGTGATCTCCGACCGTCATAATTTATGTTGGTGATGAAACATGACTCGACCCCTCCTCCCCCCCGCACGCTGAAAGCCCTGAGCTGGACCGCGCGCGCCCTGTGGTGGGCGGTGCTGGCGGGCTGGGGCCTGTTTGCGCTGAGCTGGGGGGCCCTGCACGGCTGGATTGTGCCGCGAATCGGCGAATGGCGTCCTCAGCTGGAAGCCGCGGCCACACAGGCCTTGGGGACGCCGGTGCGGGTGGGCGACATCCGCGCCACCGCCACAGGGGCCATTCCGACCATCGAACTGGTGGACGTGCGCCTGTTCGACCGAGAGGGCCGTGAGGCCTTGCACCTGCCGCTAGTGCAGTCCGCACTGTCGGTGCGTTCGTTGTGGCGCCTGGGCTTTGAGCAATTGGTGATCGACAGCCCCAGCCTGGACGTGCGCCGAACGCGCGACGGCCAATGGCGCGTGGCTGGCCTGGACATCGCCAGCGCCAATCCGCAAGACAGCAGCGCCCTGGGTGACTGGTTTTTTTCACAAACCGAGTTCGTGATCCGGCGCGGCCAGATCCGCTGGCAAGACGAACGCCTGGACCAACCCCCGCTGGAACTCACCGAGGTGGACCTGGTGATGCGAAACCGGGGCCGGCGCCATCAGGTGCGCCTGGATGCCACACCGCCCCTGGCCTGGGGCGAGCGTTTCAGCCTGCGTGGCGATTTCACCCAGCCGTTTTCGCTGACCCAGCGCCGCCACTGGGAACAATGGAGTGGCACCGCCTACGCCGATTTCGAGCGCGTGGACCTGCAGCGCTTGCGCCAGCAATTCGTGCTCGACGACCTCTCGCTGCTGCAGGTGCACCAGGGCAACGGTGCCTTGCGCCTGTGGGCGGACCTGCAACGCGGCCAGTTGAGTGCGCTCACCGCCGACACCGCACTCACCGACGTGCGCTTGCAGTTGGGCCCGCAACTGCCGGCACTGGAACTGCCCGCGCTCGGCGGCCGCGTGAACGCCCAGTGGCGCCCACAACAATGGGAAGTGGGCACCCGCGACCTGCAACTGCAAACCGCGGCTGGCGCCCCCTGGCCGGTGGGCAACGTGCGGCTGACCCACCAATTGCCGGGCCGCGGCCGCGCCCCCGAAAGCGAGTTCACCGCCGACCGGGTGGAGCTGGCCGCCATCCACCAGGTGGCGCAGCACCTGCCCCTACCGCAAGCCTGGCGCAGCGAGCTGGCGTCCGCACGGCCCGCCGGGCAGCTGACGCAGCTTCGGCTGCGCTGGCAAGGCCCCTTGCAAGGCGACGCCGTGCCGGCCGTGTGGCAGGCACAGGGTCAGATTGCGCAACTCAGCCTGGCGCCAGGTCGCCTGGCCTTTGACGCATCGACAGAGCTGGCGCGACCAGGCATCGACGGCGGCACGCTGGCGTTCGACGTGGGCCCCGCCAACGGCCGGCTGCGTCTGGCGCTGACGCAAGGTGCGCTGACCTGGCCCGGGCTGTTCGACCAACCCCGGGTCGAACTGGCGCGCCTGGAAACAGAAATGAACTGGCGCCTGGACGGCGACCAACTCGACATTCGCATCCCGCAGCTGGACTTTGCCAACGCCGACGCCGAAGGCAACATGAACCTGCACTGGCACACCGGGCGGGGCACGGCGCGCCAGCCGCGCCTGCCGGGTGTGCTGGACCTGAGCGCCCAGCTGAGCCGGGCCAACGGCGCCCAGGTGCATCGCTACCTGCCGCGAGGCATCTCGGCCGATGCCCGGCGTTATGTGCGCGAGGCCATCCCGCGCGGCGAGGCCCGTGACGCGCGCTTCCGCGTCAAGGGCGAGCTGGGCCGTTTTCCGTTTGCGCGTGACAACGATGGCGAATTCCGCATCAGCGCCCAACTCAGTGGAGTCGATTTCGACTACGTGCCGCCCTTTGTGGCCGCCGCAGGCGATGCGCCCTGGCCTGGCCTGCGCGACCTGCAGGGTCGGTTTTTGATGGACCGCCACAGCCTGAAGCTCAGCGACGTCAAAGGGGGCGTGGCCGGCCTGCCCGGCGTGCGCTTGAGTGCTGCGCAAGCCGAACTCGACGATTACACCCGGCTGGGCACCGTCAGCGTGAGCGCGCAACTGAATGGCGCGGCCAGCGACATGCTGGGCTACGTCAACCGCTCACCGGTGGCGGGTTTCACCGGGCAGGCGCTGGCACAGGCGCGTTTTGGCGGCAACGCCGACCTGTCGCTCAAGATCAGGCTGCCACTGAACGCGCTGGCCACGAGCGGGGTGTCGGGCACGCTGAACCTGCCAGGGAACGACCTGCAGTTCACCCCCGACACGCCCCTGCTCGCGCGCACCGTGGGGCAACTGCAATTCACTGAAAAAGGCTTCACCGTGCCGCAGGCCGTGGCGCGTGTCTACGGCGGCGAGCTGCGCTTCGAGGGCGGCATGCGCCCCGGCCCGCAGGGCCGCAGCGACATCGCCTTCCAGGGGCAGGGCATGGCCACCGTGGACGGTCTGCGCCAGGCCCGCGAACTGACCGACCTGGCGCCGCTGCTGGCCTCGGCCAGTGGCAGCGCGCCCTACCAGGTGCAGTTGGCCTTCCGCCAAGGCCGACCCGACCTCAACGTCTCCAGCAACCTGCAAGGCATGGCCCTGGCCTTGCCCGCGCCGCTGGACAAAACCGCGACCGCCACGCTGCCGTTGCGCCTGCAAAGCAGCCCGCTCGACAACACCGGCACCACACCACACGAGCGCCTGTCCCTGGACCTGGGCACGGCCACCAACCCACTGCTGGCGCTGCGCTTTGAGCGCGACACGTCGGGCGCCACCGCGCGGGTGCTGCGGGGCGCCATCCAGGTGGGCAACACCGTGGCTGCGCTGCCGGCCAGCGGTGTGGCCGCACAAATCAACCTACCCTCTCTGGACGTGGACGCGTGGGACACCTGGCTGGACCGCTCGGGCCATACGGCCTCCGTGGGCACGCCAGCAGCACAGGCTTACTGGCCCCGCCAGATCGGCGTGGCCGTGGATCGGCTCACATTGGGGCAACGTGTGGTGCACAAGCTGCGTGCCCAGGCGCGGCGCGAAGACGGTGTATGGCGCACCCAGGTGGCGGCCGAGGAGCTGGCCGGCCGCATCGATTACCGTGGACCGGAAGGCCCGTCCGCGGGCCAAGTGTTTGCGCGCCTGTCACACCTCAAACTCGAGCGAGGGACGGCGCAGAACGTCGACGACTTGCTGCGCCAGCAGCCCAAGAGCGTGCCGGCCTTGGACGTGGTGGTCGACCGGCTGGAGCTGGGCTCGCGCGAGCTGGGCCGGCTGGCACTGGATGCGGTCAATCGCAACACCGACAACGGCAACGAGTGGCGCCTCAACCGCGTGGAGCTGGAGGTGCCCGAAGCCCGGCTCACCGGCAGTGGGAACTGGGCCACGGTCGGCGGCAGTGCATCTCAAAGGCGCACGGTGCTCAACTTCAAACTCGACGTGAAAGACGCGGGCCAACTGCTGGAGCGGTTTGGCACGGCGGGCGTGGTTCGCGGCGGCAAGGGGCAGCTTGACGGCACGCTGGGCTGGCTGGGCTCGCCACTGACGCTGGACCACCCCAGCCTGACCGGCCAGATGCAGCTGGACATCGAGCGCGGGCAGTTCCTCAAGGCCGAACCCGGCCTGGCCAAGCTGTTGGGCGTGCTCAGCCTGCAAGCCCTGCCCCGCCGCCTGCTGCTGGACTTCAAGGACGTGTTCAGCGAGGGCTTTGCCTTCGACTTCGTGCGCGGCGATGCCCGCATCGACCAGGGCGTGGCCACCACCAACAACCTGCAGATGAAAGGCATCAACGCCGCCGTGCTGCTCGAAGGCCGGGCCGACATCGCCCGCGAGACGCAGGACATCCACGCGGTGGTGGTGCCCGAACTCAATGCGGGCACGGCCTCGCTGCTGGCCAGCGCCATCAACCCGGCCGTGGGCCTGGGCAGTTTCCTCGCGCAGTTCCTGCTGCGCCAGCCGCTGCAGGAAGCGGCCACGCAGGAGTTCCAGATCACGGGCCGCTGGGACGACCCCCAGGTGGAGCGCCTGCAACGCAAGCCCCCCGCACGCACGCCGGTTCCGTCACAATAAACCGTCAACAACGCTGGACACCCGCCATGAAAGCCGCCGCACTCCAGATGGTCTCGGGCATCAGCCTGGACCAGAACCTCGCCCAGGCCCATGCCCTGCTGGACCAGGCCGCGCAGGCCGGTGCCGAACTGGCCGTGTTGCCGGAGTACTTCTGCTTCATGGGCCACAGTGACCGCGACAAGCTGGTGCTCGCCGAGACCCCCGGCCTGGGCACGGTGCAGGCCTTTTTGCAGGACACCGCGCGCGAGCTGGGCCTGTGGATCGTGGGCGGCACCCTGCCCATGGCCACCGACGACCCGCAGCACGCCACCAACAGCTCGCTGGCCTACAGCCCCAAAGGCGAGTGTGTCGCGCGCTACGACAAGATCCACCTGTTCCGCTACGACAACGGCCGCGAACGCTACGACGAAGCGGCCGTGCTGCAGGCGGGCACCACCCCCACCGCCTTCGATCTGGCCGACCGCAGCGGCCACACCTGGCGGGTGGGCATGAGCGTGTGCTACGACCTGCGCTTCCCCGAGCTCTACCGCACCCTGCAAGCCGACGTGCTGCTGGTGCCCTCCGCCTTCACCTACACCACCGGCCAGGCGCACTGGGAGCTGCTGCTGCGCGCCCGGGCCATCGAAAACCAGGCCTACGTGATCGCGAGTGCCCAGGGCGGCCACCACGAGAACGGCCGCCGCACCTGGGGACAGACCATGGTCATCGACCCCTGGGGCCAGGTGCTGGGCCAACACGCCGAAGGCCCCGGTGTGGTGGTGTGTGAGATGGACGCGACGCGCCTGCAACAGGTGCGCCGCCAGCTGCCGGCCCTGGAGCACCGCAAGCTTTGAACCCGGGGCTGGACCCGACCCAACAACCGCCCGATCCGCGCCCCGGCCAGGCACGGCGCTGGCGCCTGTGGGTGCTGCTGTGCCTGCTGGTGGCTCTGATGCTGGGCGCCTTGGTGTTCCTGGCGCGCGAATACGAAGAAGCACGCAGCGTGGAGGCCCTGGAGCAGGACGCGGCCACCCTGGGCGGCGACGTGCGCACCGGCCTCATACGCAACCTGCAAACCCTGCAGGCGCTGCACGCGCCACGGCCCAGCGCCGAAGCCTGGGAGCCCATGGCCGCCGAACTGCTGGGCCAGCACCGTGAGCTGGTGCGCCTAGAATGGCGCGGCAACGACATGCGCCTGCTGGCCGCGCGCGACAGCGGCTTCTACCCCCTGCTGTTCGACACCGCCCCACGCCAGCAATCCATGGCCGATGTGCGCCAGGCCTGCACCGTGGCCGGGCGCAACAACACACCCTCGTACTCACAAAGCTACTTCTGGCCCATTCCGCAAGGTCTGGGCCTGGAACTGATGGAGCTGTGCATTCCGCTGTTCGTGGCGGCCCGGCCCGATGGCTTCATCGTTGCCACCTACGCGCTGCAAGGCATCCTGAGCGAACTCACGAGCAAGGACACGCTGCGCGGCAAATCGGTGGCACTCACCGAAGTGGACGGCACCCGGCTGAGCATGTTCGGCAGCGTGGCGGGGCGCCGCCGCACCATGCACGCCAACCACCTGCTGGACTTGCCCGGCGTGACCATGCTGGTGCGCTTGGAAAGCGCACGCGACGTGCCGCGCCTGTTCCCCAACGTGCTCACCGCCATGGTCAGCGCGCTGTCGCTGGCGCTGCTGGCCGTGCTGCTGCTGCTGGCGCGGGACATGCGCCGGCGCATGCGCGCCGAAGGCGATCTCGCCGAGGCACTGGCCTTTCGCAATGCCATGGAGAACTCGCTGGTCACCGGCCTGCGCGCGCGCGACATGGACGGCCGCATCACCTACGTCAACCCGGCGTTCTGCCAGATGGTGGGGCTGAGTGCAGAACAACTGTTGGGCAGCGGAGCGCCCGCGCCCTACTGGCCACCCGAGTTGGTGGACGAATACCGCCAGCGCCAAGCGGTGCGCCTAGCCGGCATGACCTTCCCGCGCGAGGGTTTCGAGTCCGTCTTCATGCGCCCCGACGGCAGCCGCCTGCCGGTGCTCATCATCGAAGCCCCGCTGGTCAACGCCTTCAGCCAACAGACCGGGTGGATGAGCGCGGTGCTCGACCTGAGCGAGCAGCGCCGTGTCGAAGAACTCTCGCGTGCCAGCCAGGAGCGCCTGCAGGCCACGGCACGCCTGGCCATGGTGGGCGAGATGGCCTCCTTGCTGAGCCACGAGCTCAACCAGCCGCTGGCCGCCATGTCCAGCTACGCCACCGGTGCGCTCAACCTCATGTCGGCCGAGCCCACACAGCCGCCCGACCCCCAGCTCTCGGACGACCTGCGCCAGGCGATGCAGCGCATCGTCGAGCAGGCCGAGCGCGCCGGCCGTGTGGTCAAGAGTGTGGCCGACCTGGTGCGCCGCCGCGAGCAGGTGCGCGAGCCCGTGGAACCACAAGCCCTGATCGACGCCATCCTGCCACTGGCCCAGCTGCAGGCCGTGAAGATGGGCATTCGCATCATCGACACCGTGGACCCCGACTGCCCTCCCGTGCTGTGCGACCGCACGATGGTCGAACAGGTGCTGCTCAACCTCGTGCGCAACGGCATGCAGGCCATGCCCCGAGGCGACCCACCGGCCGGCAGCGGCCTGCGCACCCTGAGCCTGCACGTGACACCGGTGCGCGCCACCCTGGCCACGGCGGCCGGCAAACGCTGGATCGAGTTCCAGGTGACGGACCACGGCCAAGGCCTGTCCGACGAGGTGGCCGCACGCCTGTTCACCCCCTTCTTCACCACCAAGGCCGAAGGCATGGGCCTGGGCCTGAGCCTGTGCCGCACCGTGATCGAGCAACACGGCGGCGCGCTGGCGCACGACCCGGCCCAACCGCGTGGCACGGTTTTTCGCTTCACGCTGCCGGCGGCCGTATGATCGCAGGCCCATGAACCCGCCCTCCCGCGCCCGAGTCTTCATCGTCGATGACGATGCCAGCGTGCGCGACGCGCTGGCCTGGCTGCTGCGCACGCGCCGGCTGCTCAGCGAGTGCTACCCCAGCGCCGACGCCTTCTGGGCCGAGGCCAGCCGCTGGCCCGAAGAACCACGCGAACCCGTGTGCCTGCTGCTGGATGTGCGCATGCCCGGCATGAGTGGCCTGACCTTGTTTGAGCAGTTGCTGGCCCAGCCCTGGCGCAACGTGCTGCCGGTGATTTTTTTATCGGGCCATGCCGACGTGCCCACCGCAGTGGACGCTGTCAAACGCGGCGCCTTCGATTTTTGCGAAAAACCCTTTTCCGACAACGCGCTGGTCGACCGCATCGAGCAGGCCCTGCAGGCCTCGGCCGACGCCATTGCCGTGCGCCAGGTGCGGCGCGACCACCAGACCCGTCTCGCCAGCCTGACCGACCGCGAACGCGACGTGATGCAACGCGTGGTGGCCGGCCTGCCCAACAAGCTGGTGGCCGACCAGCTTGGCATCAGCGTGCGCACGGTGGAGGTGCACCGCTCGCGCGTGTTCGACAAGATGAACGTGAAGTCGGCCGTGGAGCTGGCCAACATGCTGCGCGATGTGGAGAGCTGACTTCAGCGCTTCGGGCCGTCGTCCCCGTCCTCGGGTGGCAACTCCCCCTTCTTGCGGCCAGAGAACATGGTCCACCAGACGATGAACAGCAAAATGAGCAAGGCCCCCAGGGCTTCGAGCAACAACAGGATCATGGTGAGAGCGCGCGCCTGGAGACACGCGAGATGGACAATGCTCGCGATTGTAGGAACGCTGGTGGCCTGCGCCACCCGCTCCGTGCCAGAGCCCCCACAAACCTCTGTGCCGCCCGCCGCGCCGGCCCCCGGCGTCATCACGGCGCCTGATGAAGGCCTCTTGCCCGGCACCATCACCCGCGCCAAAAGCCAGTGGGTGCCGGTGCGCTGGAGCGAGCTGCCCGGCTGGGGCGCCGATGCCTTGCACGAAGCCTGGAATGCGTGGCTGCGCAGCTGCGAGCGGCCCGCCCCCACGGTGGGCGCGCTGTGCGCCGAGGTGAGGCGCCTGTCCATCGCCACCGCCGAAGAGCAGCGCAGCTTCATCGAACGCCGCCTGCAGCCCTACCGCATCAGCGCCACAGACGGCAATGCCGGTGGCCTGTTGACCGGCTACTACGAGCCCACGCTAAAGGCCAGCCGCACACCCACTGCCGAATACGCGTGGCCCCTGCACAAGCTGCCCGCCAGCGTGCGCGCTGGCCAGCCATGGTTCAGCCGCCAAGACATGGACACGTTGCCGCAGGCCCAGGCCGCACTCCGCGGGCAGGAAATCGCCTGGCTGGCCGACCCCATCGACATGATGCTGCTGCACATCCAGGGCTCGGGCCGACTGCTGATCCAACAGAACGGCCAAACCACGCAGACCGTGCGCGTGGCCTTTGCAGGCACCAACAACCAACCCTACCGCAGCATCAACACCTGGCTGCAACAGCAGGGCGCGCCCATCACGCCCTGGCCCGAGGCCACCAAAGCCTGGGTGCGCGCCAACCCTCAGCGGGTAAACGAGCTGCTGTGGAGCAACCCGCGCTACGTGTTTTTCCGCGAAGAGGCCTTGAGCGATCTGGATGCCCAGTTCGGCCCGCGTGGGGCCCAGGGCGTGGCGCTCACGCCCGGGCGCTCCATCGCGGTGGACCCCGGCAGCGTGCCCTATGGCACCCCCGTGTGGCTCAGCACCCAAGGGCCGGCCGGGCGCTTCAACAAGCTGGTGCTGGCGCAAGACACCGGCAGCGCCATCGTGGGCGCGGTGCGGGCGGACTACTTCACCGGCTGGGGCGACGACGCGCTGGCGCTGGCGGCCGGTCTGAAGCAGCCGCTGCAGCTGTGGGCCTTGTGGCCAAGATAGGAGACACCATGCGCATCGGCGTGCTCACCGGCGGTGGCGACTGCCCCGGGCTCAATGCGGTGATCCGCGCGGTCACCAAGTCGCTCATCCGGCAATGTGGGGCCGAGGTCATCGGTATCGAAGACGGTTTTTCGGGTCTGATGGACGCCGACTCGCGCACCCGCGTGCTGGACTGGCGCAGCGTGAGTGGCATCGCGCACCGGGGCGGCACCATCCTGGGCACGAGCAACAAGGCCAACCCGCTGCGCAGCCCGGCCGACACCGAACGCACGCTGGCCAACGCACGGGCCCTGGCGCTGGACGGGTTGGTGGTGATTGGTGGCGACGGCACCATGTCCATCGCGCACGGCCTGGCGGACCTGGGGCTGCGCAGCGTGGGGGTGCCCAAGACCATTGACAACGACATCGTGGGCTGCGAGCGCAGCTTCGGGTTCGACACCGCCGTGGCCACGGCCACCGATGGGCTCATGCGGATTGAGACCACGGCCATGAGCCACAGCCGGGTGATGATCGTGGAGACGATGGGCCGGCACGCCGGGTGGATCGCGCTCGAAGCCGGCCTGGCGGCGGCGGCCGACATCGTGCTGCTGCCCGAGATCGACTACACGGTCGAGGCCGTGGCCCGCGTCTGCCGGGAGCGCGAAGCCCACCAACGCTACACGGTGATCTGCATCGGTGAAGGCGCCAAGGCACGTGGAGCCGATCTGACGGTACAACACCGCGTGGAAGGCAGTTTTGACCCGGTGCGCCTGGGCGGTGTGGCGCATGTGCTGCGCGCCCAGCTGCAACCCTTGCTCAAGAGCGAGGTGCGTGCCACCGTGCTGGGCCACGTGCAGCGCGGCGGCCAGCCCACGCCGTTCGACCGGGTGCTGGCCACACGCTACGGCCACCACGCCGCACAGCTGGTGGCCGCAGGCCGTTTTGGCGAGATGGTGACCTTGCAAGGTGGCGAGCTGCGCAGTGTGCCCATGGCGCGCGTGGCCAATCAGCAACGCACCATCGCACTCGATGACCCGCTGCTGGTCACGGCACGTGAAATCGGGGTGTCGCTCGGGGAGGATTGACCCCCACGCTCCACCGCGCGGCGAGTCGCAGCCCCCATAGGGGCTGGCCTGGCTTGGGACAGCCCGGCGCCAAGCCTCTCGTGGCCTCAATCAAACCGCTTGACGCCGGTGACCATGGCGCGCACCAGATTCACCCGCTCCATGCGGCCCATCATCACCGCCGCCGCCGCGTGCAAGCCGGCCGCCAGCAACAGGCCGTTGGCCAGCCACTCGTGCACTTCCTGCAGCCATTCTTCGCCCCAGAAGGCGTCGGTGCCCTGCAGCCAACCGGTGAAGCCCAGCGACAGCACCAGGGCCATCAGCGCCAGCATCATGAGCGCACCCAGCGGGTTGTGGCCGAGGTGCTCGCCAGCCTGCCCCTGGCGCAAGGCCATCAGGTGCTGCCGAACCCGGGTGGGGGTGGGAAAGAAGTCGGCAAAACGCGCATGGCGTGTGCCCACAAAACCCCACAGAATCCGTGCCACCACCAGCCCGCTGGCGATGTAACCCGCCCATTGGTGTGGTGTTTCGCCCGCCTCCAGCACGAACTGGTTGAGCAGCACGCAGGCCACCAGGCTCCAGTGGAACAGGCGCACGAACGGGTCCCACACCTTCACGGCGCGGGGGCGCTGCAGCGGCGAGGACGCGCTCACTTCTGTTCAAGCACGGCGGCGGTGGCCGGGTCGAAATAGATCTCGACCTTCTTGCCGGCCTTGTCGAAGCCGTAGATCTCGTAGCAATGGCCCTTGCTGACCTTGAAGGTCTTGATCTGGTAGCCCTGCTGCTCCAGCTTGGCCTTGAAGTCACCTTCCTTCATCCACTGGCCCTGCGGCACGTTGCAGGTGGGGCCAGCGGTGGCCACGGTGGCGGCAGCAGCGGCGAGAGCGAAGGTGATCAGCGAACGTTTCATGGGGAGGTCCTTTGGGTAGTTTTTACAAGCCACTGGGCTTGCACACACACATTGGACGCAGCCCACATTAAGGCCGACTGAAATCGTCCGCCCTGGGCCCTCTCCGATTGATTCGCGCGCAACCGTCTGTTTCAACGGCCTGGCGTGACGGCCTTCAGGCAGCGGGTGGGAGCTGGGCCATGGCCAGGCACAGGTCGGCCCAGGCTTTGCCTTTTTCGGCCGGGCTGCGCAGCAGGTAGGCGGGGTGGTAACTCACCACCACCGGCACCGGGCCTTGCGCTGTGGGCAGGCGGAACACCTGGCCACGCAGCTTGCCCAGGGGTTGACTGCGGGTCGCTTCGTCCACGCCGGCCAGCGCCAGCACGCTTTGCGCCGCAAAGCGCCCCACCGCAAGCACGATGCGTGGTTGCAGCAGCTCGATCTGGCGCTGCAGGAAAGGCGAACACTGCGCCACCTCGGCGGGTTCGGGGTTGCGGTTGTGCGGCGGGCGGCACTTGATGACGTTGGTGATGTAGACGCGCTCGCCACGCGCCAGGCCCATGGCGAACAGCATCTTGTCGAGCAGCTGGCCGGCCGCACCGACGAAGGGCTCGCCCTGGCGGTCCTCCTGTTCGCCCGGGGCTTCGCCCACCACCAACCAGTCGGGGCGTTGGTGGTCGCCCACACCGGGCACCACGTTGCAGCGGCCTTGGCTCAAGGGGCAGGCGGTGCAGGCGCGCATGCTGTCTTGCAGCGCGGGCCAGTCCAGGTGCGACAGGCTGGAGGGCACCAAGGGCACAGTGGGTTTGGGCTCCACGGGCGCCTGTGTGGTGCGAGCCACCGGGGACGTGGGCGCTGCAACAGGTGCAGCAGCGGAGGGGCGTGGCGGAGGTGGCGCGATGGCAGATACGGCGGCAGGCGCGGGGGCGGCAACAGCCGGCGCCTCAGGCTCGGGCCACCACAGGCGCACCCCCATTTCGGCCAGCATGGCGCGCTGGCGTTCGTCGAGTTGCAGCCCTTGGTTCAAAACAGGCGAGGCATCGCTCATGCGCTCACCTTGAGGTTGAGGCTCATCACGATAGCGTCTTCGCGCCGGTGCTTGTCCAGCGGGTAGTAGTCGCGGCGGCGGCCCACTTCGGCAAAGCCGCGCTGGCGGTAGGCGGCCAAGGCGGCGGCGTTGCTGGCGCGCACCTCCAGCCACAACCACTGGGCCTGCTGGGCTCGCGCCCACAGCGCCAGGCCGTCAAGAAGCACGCGGCCCCAGCCCTGGCGCTGCAGCGCGGGCGCCACGGTGATGTTGAGCAGGTGCACCTCGTCCAGGATTTGCATGGCCACCAGGTAGCCGATCAACACACGCCCGTCGGCCAGCGTGGGCAAGCCTACGTCGCCAGGCAGCGCTTCGCCCAGCAACACCTGGGTGTGATGGCCGGCGTTCATGGTGTCGCTGAAATGGCCCACGGTCCAGGGATGGCTGTAGGCGGTTTTTTCCACCTCCACCACCAAGGGCAAAACGTCGGCGCTCAGCGGCACCCAGTCGAAGCGGCGCGTCATGCGCCTCCCATGGCCTGGGCCAGCTTGATGGCCTCGCGCTCGGCCGTGGTCTGTGCCACCTTGTCGCGCACGTACAGGGGTTGGGCCTCAGCGGCGGTCACCGCTAGGCCACGGGCCAGTGCTTCGGGCGCCAGGCGCAAGAAGGCCGTGGCGGTGGGCAGGGCCTGCACATGGGGCAAGGCCCGCAGCGCCGGGTCAAAACGTTCGCCGTACACCGCCGCCGCGTTGCCCGCCAGCACGGTGCCCGCCGTGGGCGGCACGGCCAGGTGCAGGTCTTCGGGGCGGCACAGGCGCGGGGCATCGCGCGCGGTCAGCACCTGCGCCTGCAGCCGGTAGGTGGCCACGTAGACCTCGTCCATGCGGGCGTCGAGCACCGCAGCGATGGTGTGGGGCATGGCCTGCCCTGTGGCGGCCAGCGCGGCGCGGGCGGCTTCGGCCACGGCCCACAGGGTGTCCAGCGGCAACACGGGCACCCCCTCGGGGCGGGCGGCAAAAGCCAGGCCCTGGGCCACGGCGCACGCGGTGCGCACGCCGGTGAAGGCTCCCGGGCCACGCCCGAACACGATGGCGTCCAGTTCGTCCAAGCGCCACCCCGCGTGGGCCAGCAAGGCCTGGATCTGGGGGATGAGCGTGGCCGACGCCTGCGCCCCGCCCACACCGCTGTATTGGGCCAGTGGTGCGGCGTCAAGGCCGCCCGCGCCCACGGCCACCGACAAGCTGTCGGTGCTGGTGTCAAAAACAAGGAATCGGGAAACGCTGGCCATGGCCAATTGTGCTTCAGCCACGCGTGGCCCCGGCCAACGGCGTGGCCACCGCCCGCACGCCAAACACGATGCCCGCCGTGACCAACAGCAGCCCCGCCAGCAGGTTCCAGTGCAGGGGCTCGCCCAGCAGCCACACGGCGCCCATGGCCGACAACCCCGGCACCAGCGAGGTGATCATCGTGGAGCGCACCGGCCCGAAGTACCGCACCATCTGGGTGAAGGTGATACCGGAAATCACCACCGAACCCACGCCCTGAAACAGGCCCTGGAACACCAGTTCCTGCCACGGGGCGCTCATCAGGTGGCTGGTCACCACACCGGTGGCCGCCAACACCGCGTACGCCGGCACAAACGCCAGCAAAGCAAACACCGACACGGCCACCGTGGCCGGCACTGCCGCCAAGCCGTGGCGGCGTGCCACCACGGTGTAATTGGCCCAGCAGAACGCAGCGGCCATGAACATCAGGTCGCCCATCCACACCGTGCCGCCGCCAAAAGCCTGCAACAGGCTGGCACCACCCACCAGCAGATCGCCACTGAGGATCAGCAACAGGCCAATGGCTCGCGTGGGTGTGATGCGGTCCCGCAGCACCCAGGCGGCCACCAGGGTGGTGAACAGCGGCAGCGTGCCGGGCATGAGCACCGAGGCGTGGGTGGCCGGCGCGAAATAGAAACCGCTGTACGCCAGGCACGAGTAGGCGATGCCGGCCAGCAGCCCGACCGTGACCGTGAGCCGCGCCGACAGCGGCGACAGTCCCAGCCACGAGGGCGCCTGCCCCACGGTGCCGGCCGCCCGCCGCACCATCCACCACCCCACGGGCAGCAGCACCACGCCCGCGCCCACAAAACGCATGAAAGCGATGTCGAACGGGGTGAGCGAGCGGTGGGCGCTGGCCCGGGCGACCACGATGAAGGCGGTCCACATCAGGACCGTGACCAGCGCGGCGCCCACGCCCAGCACACGTGGGCTGGGCCGGCGAAAGGAAAACGTCATGGGCGGGATTATCCCGGTGGCGCTCGGATAATCGGGCCCATGGCAAGCTTTTCCCCATTGTGTTGGCGACTCTCTGTGTGTGTTCTGCTGGCGGGCGGTGCGCTCTTGGCCCAGGCACAACCCGCGCCCCTGGCGCCTGAAACCTTGCCGGCCACCGTCAACACCGCTTTGGCCCAGGCCCGCGTGCCCGCCTCGGCGCTGGCCGTGCTGGTCATGGACGCCGGCGACAGCGGCCAGGTCTACGCCACCCACCGGGCGCAGGCGCCGGTCAACCCGGCCTCGGTGATGAAGCTCGTCACCACCTACGCCGCACTCGACCTGCTGGGCCCCGGCCACACCTGGACCACCCCGATCTACACCGATGGGGTGTTGAAAGACGGCGTGCTGCAAGGCAACCTCTACCTCCAGGGCGGCGGTGACCCCAAGCTGGTGACCGAGCGCCTGTGGCTGCTGATGCGGCGCATACAAGGGTTGGGCATTCGCCGCATCGCGGGCGACATCGTTCTGGACAAACGCGCCTTCCAGCTGCCCCCGGTGGACCCGGGCGCCTTCGACGGCGAACCGCTGCGCCCCTACAACGCCTCGCCCGATGCCTTGCTGTTGAACTTCAAGTCGGTGGTGATGACCTTCACGCCCGACCCATCCAACGGCGTCGCGCAGGTGGCGGTAGAGCCCCCGCTGGGCGGCGTGGCCCTGCCCACCAGCGTGCCTTTGGCGGCGAATGGCGCAGGGTGTGGCGACTGGCGCGGCGGCCTCAAGGCCGACTTTTCAGACCCCTTGCGCATCCGACTGGCCGGCGCCTACCCGGCCGCCTGCGGCGAACGCAGCTGGCCGGTGGCCTACGCCGCGCCCGAGCGTTTTGCCGAGCGCGCGGTGGCGGGCATGTGGTTGGCCGTGGGCGGCCAGCTCGATGGCCAGGTGCGCGAAGGCGCCGTGCCCGCCGGCCTGGCGCCCCGACTGAACTGGCCCTCCGTGCCGCTGCCCGAGGTGGTGCGCGACGTCAACAAGTTCAGCAACAACGTGATGGCCCAACACCTGCTGCTGAGCCTGGCCCTCAACAACGCCAACAACGGCCCAGCCACCTTCGATGGCGCCCGCCAGCGTGTGGCCACCTGGTGGCGCGAACGTGTGGGCGCCGATGTGCCCGTGCCCGAGATCGACAACGGCGCGGGCCTCAGCCGCACGGCGCGCACCACGGCGCAGGCGCTGGGCCGTTTGCTGCGCACCGCCTATGCGACCGGGCACATGCCCGAACTGATGGCATCCCTGCCCCTGAGCGGGCACGACGGCACGCTGCGACGCAGCCAGAACGCGGTGGGCCTGGCCCATCTGAAAACAGGCAGCCTGAACGAGGTGAATGCGCTGGCCGGCTATGTGCACAGCACACAGGGCAAACGGCTGGTGTTTGTGGCCATCGTCAACCACCCCAACGCCCACGCGGCGCGGCCCGCGCTGCAGGCTCTGGTGGGGTGGGCGGCCGGTCAGCCCTGATCAGGCCGCCAGCAATTTCTGCATGGTCTCGCGCAGGCCCGGTGCGAGTTCGGGGCGTTGCATGGCCAGCTCCACCGTGGCCTCCAAAAAACCTTCCTTGCTGCCGCAGTCGTAGCGCTTGCCTTCGTAGCGGAAGGCGTAGACCTTCTGGCTGCGCATCAGGCCGGCAATGCCATCGGTGAGCTGGATCTCGCCGCCCACACCACGCGGCTGCTCGCGGATCTGCTGGAACACCTCCGGCGTGAGCACGTAGCGCCCGGCCACGCCCCAGCGCGAGGGGGCGACTTCGGGCGCGGGTTTTTCAATGATCTCGCGCACGTCCATCAGGCGTTCGCCCTGCATCTCGCCGGCGACGATGCCGTAGCGGCGCGTGTGCTCGGGCGGCACCTCTTGCACCGCCAGGATGGAGCGACCCAATTGGCCGAACTGGCGCACCATCTGGCTCAGCACAGCGCCGTCGGCCGGCGTGCCCACCATCAGGTCGTCGGCCAGCAGCACGGCAAAGGGCTCACCGGCCACCAGCGGCTCCGCGCACAACACCGCGTGGCCCAGGCCCAAGGCCTTGGGTTGACGGATGGCGATGCACACCATGTCGTCGGGTTTGACCGAGCGCACCTGCTCCAGCAGTGCCTCCTTGCCAGCATCCTCCAGCTCGCGCTCCAGCTCGTAGGCCATGTCGAAGTGGTCGTCGATGGCGCGCTTGTGGCGGCCGGTCACGAAGATCATCTCGCGGATGCCGGCGGCGTAGGCCTCTTCCACCGCGTACTGGATCAGCGGCTTGTCCACCACCGGCAGCATCTCTTTGGGCATGGCCTTGGTGGCGGGCAAAAAACGGGTGCCCATGCCGGCCACGGGAAAGACGGCTTTGCGAACGGGGGTGGGAGTCATCTGAATGAGCGTGTCAAACCAAAGGTGAAAAGCATACAGGCAAGCGACAACGGGGCCGTGGTCCAATGGAACCACGGCCCCGTCCGAACGAAACCCGCGTCAGCGCAGCAGTTGGCCCAGCAAGGCGCCCAGGGCGGGACCTTGGCCGGCGCCACCCTGCGGCAATTGGCCGTCGGGCGTCATGCGATCGATCAGGCCCGGCAAGGCCTGCGCCAGCACATCGCCCAGCTGGCCACCGTTCATCCCGAGTTGGCCACCCAGGCGCCCCAGCACGTCGCCGCCCAGCGCCGACTCCAGCTGCGAGCCCGAGACCGGCATGTTCTGCCCATGTGCAATCCACGACTGCACCACGTCGCCCAAGCCACCCCGGGTGAGCTGCTCGACCAGCCCGCCCAAACCGCCACTTGCAGCGCCGGCACCGCCGCCCTTGCCGGCCAGCAATTCCATGAGCACGGGCGCCAGCGCCGCCAAATCCACGCCCCCCGCAGCGGGCGTCTGGGGCGTGTTGCCTTGGGCCGCAGCCGCCAGGCCACCCAACACCGATTTCAACAAATCCATGAGTTTTCTCCCTGTGGTGAATCCACAGGCGACAGCATAGCCGGCCAGGCCATTGCTCAAGCCGAAGGGGTGGCTGCGGTAGGCGGCAGTGCGAGGGCCAGTGCCCGAGCGTGCTCCCGCACAAAATGCGCTGCGTCCACCGGCTGGCCATGCAAAAAACCTTGCACGGCCGTGCAGCACACATGCGCCAGGAAATCTGCCTGCTCCTGGGTCTCCACCCCTTCAGCGACCAGGTCCAACCTGAGGCTTTGCGCCAACGCCACGATGGTGCGAATGATGGCTTCGTCCCCCGGAGACTGGCCGATGCCGACCACAAAACTGCGGTCGATCTTGAGCTTGTGCAAGGGCAGGCGCTTGAGGTAGGCCAGCGATGAGTAACCGGTGCCAAAGTCATCCACCGAGAGGCGCACGCCGGTGGCGCGCAGACGTTCGAGCACGTCGAGCGCATCGTCCACGTCCATGATCGCGGACTCGGTGATCTCCAGCTCCAGCCGCCCAGGCGCCAACCCGTGTTCGCGCAACACCGCCGGCACCAACTGGGCCAGGTCAGCGCGTTCGATCTGCTTGGTCGACACGTTCACCGCAAGACGCGGCAACACGAAGCCAGCGGCATCCCAGGCAGCCAGTTGCCGGCAGGCCTCGCGCAACACCCATTCGCCCAGAGCGACGATGAGCCCGGTCTCCTCGGCCACCGGCACAAACCGCACCGGTGACACCGGACCCAGCTCGGGGCTGTTCCAGCGCAGCAAGGCCTCGGCGCCGAGCAGCGCGCCGCTCACGCTGTCCTGCTGTTGCTGGTAGTGCAATTGCATCTCGCCACGCTCGTGGGCGTGGCGCAGAAAACCCTCCAAGCGCAAACGCTCGCGCGCGTAGATGGTCATTTCGGGGGAGTAGAAGTGGCTGGCATTGCGGCCATGCGCCTTGGCGCGGTACATCGCGGTGTCGGCGTTGCGCACCAGCGCGTCCACGCTGCGCCCATCGTCGGGAAAGAGGCTGATGCCGACGCTGGCCGACACGTGGTGCAGGTGCTCGGCCACCCGGAAAGGCGGGTGCAGGTGGCTGAGGACCTTGTGCGCCACACGGGCCGCCTCTTCGGTGCCTTGCACACCTTCGAGCATGCAGATGAACTCGTCGCCGCCGAGGCGGGCGAGCTGGTCGTTGGCACGCAGCACCTCGCCCAGGCGCAGGGCCACCGCCTTGAGCAACTCGTCGCCGATGGCGTGACCCAGCGAGTCGTTGACGTCCTTGAACTGGTCGAGGTCGATGAACAACACGGCCACCATCTGGGACGCGCGGGCCGCCCGTTTGAGTGCCAGGTCCAGGCACTCGTTGAACATCAGGCGGTTGGGCAGGCCGGTCAGTGGGTCGTGGTGGGCCAGGTGGTCCAGCCGCTGCTCGGTGGCGCGGCGCTCGGCGATTTCGGCCTCCAGGCTGCGGTTGCTGCGCTCCAGCTCACCGGTGCGCTCGCGCACGCGCGATTCGAGCGCCTCGTTGCTGGCCTGCAGCGCGGCCTCCTGCCCGCGCAACACGCGATGAGCACGCCGCACCACCAGGTACTGCGCCCAATACAAGCCGCCCAACACGGCCAGCACGCCCAAGCCAATCCACCACACGGTGCGGTGCAGCTGCGCCAGAAACGGCGACACATCCTGGTACAGCTCGAACACGCCTTCGATGTGCCCGCCCTCGCCTCGGATGGGCACGTAGCTGGAAATCAAATCGAGTTCGGCACGCGTGCCCTCAAAGGCGCTGAAATCGTGCCGGTGGGTCAGCTCGGACGCTGCACGCCCATCCAGCGCCGAGCGAAAGCCCGCGTTGCCCCGCTTGTCTTCGCCCACCTGGGCCGCCTCGCTCGAATAGACGGTGAGGCCTTCGCGGTTGTAGACCTTGGCCTTGACCACGTCGGTGTCGCGCATCAGCCGGACCACCTCCTGGTGCAACTGGTGGTAGGGCTCGGACTCGCGCAGGCGGGAGACATCGCGCAGGTCCACGGTTTTCAGGTACTCGCCGTAGGACGGCCAGACGGTGTTGCGAAACACCTGGGTCATGGCGGTGTTGCGGTCTTCGGCCAGTCGCATGAGCTGCGCCACCGAGAACTGCTCGTAGAAATAGACCAGCACCCCACCCGCCAGCGCGATCAGCACCAGACTGAGGGCCGAAAAGTAACGCGAGAGGTTGAAAGGAGAAGGTGATCGCATGAACCCATCCGCGCGGTGAGGGTGCGCTGAAGCCATGTTGTGAGGGTGCGCTGAAGCCATGTTACCGAAGCCGGCCCGCCTGCGCTGGCGGCTGATGTTCACGCCAGCGTGGGTGCTTTCGGCAACGTCAGGCACACCCGCAAGCCCCCCTGCGGCGAGGGCGACAGCGACAAGGCGCCGCCACACGCGGCCGCCAGGTCGGAGACGATGGCCAGCCCCAGGCCCGAGCCCGGCACCGACTCGTCGAGCCGCACGCCGCGCTGCAGTGCGGACTCGCGCTGCGCGGTGGCAATGCCCGGCCCGTCATCGTCCACCCACACACACCAGGCGTTGGCCTGGGCCTGCACCGACACCGTCACCTCGGTGCGCGCCCATTTGCAGGCGTTCTCCAGCACATTGCCCAGCATCTCCTGCAGATCCTGCTCAGCGCAGGCGCACCACACATCGCCGGGAATCTGGTGAGACAAGCGCAGGCCTCGCTCCGCGAACACCCGCTCCATGACGCGCAGCAACCCGGCCACCACCGGCGCCAGCGCCACCCGCTCCGCGCCAAAGGCCTTCTGCGCGGTGGCTCGGGCACGGGCCAGGTGCCAGTCCACCTGGCGGCGCGCGGCGTCGGTTTGCTCCTGCACCAGTTGCGCCAGCGGCGACGTGTCGACCTGGGCCGCCTGCGACATCACCGCCAGCGGTGTCTTGACCGCATGGGCCAGGTTGCCGGCCTGTTGGTGGGCCCGCTCCACCATCTCTGCGTTGTGCACCAGCACGTCGTTGAAGCCCTGCACCAAGGGGCGCAGCTCGGTGGGTGCGTCGGCGGCAATGCGCGCAGCCCGCCCCTCGCGCACCGCCAGCACCGCGTTCTGCAAAGCCCGCAAGGGCGCCAGGCCCACCGCCACCTGGGCCCAGGCCGCCACCACCAACAAACACCACAACACGCCCAGCGACAGCGCCAGCACCCGACCGAAGTGGGTGACAGCCTGGGCCGAGGCGCTGCGGTCGGCAGCTACCAGCAGGCGCCACACCGCTTGCGGCTTTTCAGCGGGGTAAACGGCACGCTCCAGCACGCGCAAGACGGCGCCCTGCGGCCCCGTGACGTCATGCCGATGCACGCGGCCATCGGGCAAGGTGTCGTCGCGGTTGTCCAGCGTGGCGTCCCACAACGAGCGCGAGCGCAGCGCGCCACGCGCCTGGGCACCGTCCACCTGCCAGTACAGCCCCGAATAGGGCCGGCGCCAGCGCGGGTCGCTCAAGCTCTGGTCATCCAGACGTATCTGGCCTCGGACGTCGAACTCCACCAGGGCCGTGAGCTGGTCCAGCTGCTGCAAGAGGCCATCGTCGAGCTGGCGTTCGATTTCGGCGCGGAACAGCGCCGAGAGCGCCAAGCCAGCCAGAGACAAAGCCAAGGCGACGCCCACCGCCGTGCCCGCCAGCAGGCGCCAGCGCAACGAGCGCCACACCGGCCAGCGGGTCATGGGGCCACCAGCCGGTAGCCCAGGCCCCGCACGGTCTCGATCAGCTCGGCCGGCAGCTTTTTGCGCAGGCGGCCCACAAACACCTCGATGGTGTTGGAGTCGCGATCGAAGTCCTGCGCGTAGATGTGTTCGGTGAGTTCGGCCCGCGACACCACCGCGCCCGGCCGGTGCATGAGGTAGGCCAGCACCTTGTATTCGTGGCTGGTAAGGTTGACCGGGTGGCCGCCCAGCGTGACGCGACCGCTGCGCGTGTCCAGCGCCAACGCACCACACACCAGCGTGGGCGAGGCCAGCCCCTGGGCGCGGCGGATCAGCGCACGCACGCGGGCCAGCAACTCCTCGGTGTGAAAAGGTTTGGTCAGGTAATCGTCGGCACCGGCGTCGATGCCGGCCACCTTTTCGTGCCACTGGTCGCGTGCGGTGAGGATGAGCACGGGTGCGGCCATGCCTTCGCTGCGCCAGCGCTTGAGCACGCTCAGGCCGTCCATCTGCGGCAGGCCCAGGTCGAGCACCACCGCGTCAAAGGGCTGCGTGCCGCCCAGGGCCCAGGCATCGCGGCCGTTGTCCACCCAGTCCACCGCATAGCCGGCTTCACTCAGCGTTTGCTTGAGCGGCGTGGCCAGCGCGGCTTCGTCCTCGACCAGCAGCACCCGCATCAGCGCGCCTCCCGTTGCCGCGAACGCGCCTTGAGCACACGCGCATTGGCGGCGTCCACCTCCAGCTTGAGCAAGCCGCCGCTGGGCTGCAGCAGCTTGATCTCGTACGTCCAGCGGCCAGCGTCGCGCTCCAGCTCCACCTCCAGCACCTGGCCGGGGTACTCAGCGGCCACGCGCTGCAGCACGGTGGTCAGGGACAGGATTTCCCCGGCCTGCAGGGCGGCGCGGGCACGGTCGTGGTCGGCGTGGTCGCCAGCGGCGGCAGGCATCACCGCAAACAGGCAAACCCAAAGGGCAAGGGCAAACGTCGAGACAGCAAGGTGTTTCATGGCGCGTCGCGCGGGTCTACAGAGAGGAGAGGCGTGCATTGTTGGCCCGCACCGATGAACCGCACATGAACGGCGGCTTCAGGAAAGGTACAGGGGGCGGGTCGCAACATCGTGGCCATGACACATTCCATCGCTTCATTGTGCGCCCTCATCGCCGCCTGCGTGCTGGTCACCACCAGCCCGGCGCAAGCTGGCGACACCAGCCCCACCCAGCAGCTCGAACGCTGGAGCGCCCAAGCCGGCACACCGGGCCAAGCCGCACGCGGCCAGCAGTTGTTCAACACCCGCCACGGGGGTGAGTGGTCGTGCAGCAGCTGCCACAACAGCCCCCCCACCACCCGCGGCCAACACGCCAGCACCGGCAAGCCCATCGCACCTTTGGCGCCAGCCTTCAACCGCGAGGCCTTCACGGACACCGCCAAGGTGGACAAGTGGTTTCGCCGCAACTGCAAGGACGTGCTGAGCCGCGAATGCAGCGCCGGCGAAAAAGCCGACGTGCTGGCCTACCTCTTGAGCCTGAAACCATGAAACACACCCTTGCCCTTGCAGCCGCGCTGCTGGCCACCTTCAGCGCCCACGCCGACAGCGGCCGCGCCATGCCCGCCCAGGTGCCCAAGGCCTACACCCAGGAATGTGCGGCCTGCCACGTGGCCTACCCGCCGGGCATGTTGCCGGCCGCCTCGTGGCGCCGCGTGATGACCGGGCTGGACAAGCATTACGGCACCGACGCCAGCCTGGACCCGGCCACCGTGACGCAACTGAGCACCTGGCTGCAAACCCACGCCGGCACCTACAAGCGTGTCAGCACCGAACCGCCGGAAGACCGCATCACCCGCTCCCCGTGGTTTGAACGCAAGCACCGCCAGGTGGACCCCGCCGTGTGGAAGCTGCCCAGCGTGAGAAGCCCCGCCCAGTGTGCTGCCTGCCACACGGGTGCCGAGCGAGGCGACTTCGACGACGACCAGCTGCGTTTGCCCGCCGGTCTCAGCGCCCAACAACAGCGCGCCTGGCGCGACTGACCCTTTTTGCGAGCCCACATCATGCACACCACCACACCCTCCGCCGCGCCCACACGCAGCAGCCCCGTCGCCACACGCCGCGTGACCGATGCCCCCACCCGCATGTTCCACTGGCTGTTTGCCCTGTGTTTTGTGGGCGCCTACGCCACCGCCGACGGTGAACGCTGGCGCCTGCTGCACGTGACCCTGGGCTACACCCTGGCCGGGCTGCTGGGCTTTCGGGTGCTGTACGGTCTGGTGGGGCCACAACACGCGCGACTCTCGCTGCTGTGGCGCAAGGTGAATGGCCTGCCCAAGTGGCTGCGCTCGTTCAAGCCCGCCGCTGGCCAGACGCTGCTGGCGGACGTCAACTGGCGGCAAGGGCAAAACCTGGCCATGGCCGGCGCCGTGGTGCTGTTGATGGCCCTGGTGCTGCCGCTCACCCTGAGCGGCTACGCCACCTACAATGAATGGGGCGGTGAATGGCTGGAAGAGGTGCACGAATTCGTGGGGGAATTCTTCCTCTGGACGGTGTTGACCCACCTCGGGCTGCTGCTGGGCCTGAGCCTGCTGCGCCGCAAGAACCAGGCGCTGCCCATGCTGACCGGCCGCATCGAAGGCAACGGCCCCGACTTCGCCAAACGCAACCACGTGTGGCTGGCGGGCCTGTTGTTGGTGGCGGTGCTGGGCTATTGGGCGTGGGAGTGGCAACAGGCGCCCATTGGCCTCAGCGGGCCGGCCGCCAGCGGCTGGACCGACCGCCACCCTGGCCACGACGAGGACGACTGAGCCTCAGCGGATCAGCCGCGCGCCCGGCAACAGGCCACCGTTGTCATCGGACACGACCGCACAATTGACCACGACCCGCGTCATGCGCAAGCTCAGTTCACCACGCTCCACGGCGTCAAGCACCGCCTCCTCCGACGTGAGCGCGCGGCGCGTGAACCCTGGCAACCAGGCCACCTCCACCACGCGCCACAGCGGGCTGTAGGCGCGGTCGGTGCTGCCCGGCCCCACCGGCGAGGGCACCGACGGAAACACGTTGATCTGCGCACCGTCGGTGAAGTGATAGACCCGCTCCAACGCATGGCGAAACCCCGGCGGTGTGTTGTCGGCGGGCACCGTGGCCGCCAGGCGCGGTGCGTGGTTGATGCCCATGGCGTGGGCCACCTCCGCGTCCGACGCATCGGTGCTGACGTAGCCAATCTGCCGGCCTTCAAACCACGCGAAGCGCAAAGGCAGACTGACCTGCGGCGCGCTGGCGCAGGCCCCCAGCAACAGCACCAGACAGGCTCCCGTCATGCGCCGGCTCCAGGGCAAAAGAGAGGTGTTCATCGCCACATGCTAGGCGATGCGGGACGGGGCTCAGACCGCCAGGGCCTTTGCCCTCGACCCGATGCGCTGCACCCACGCCACCAACGGTGCGCCGTACAAGATGAGGGCCAGCGCCGCCAGCACCAGCGGCATGGCCAGGTAGACCCAGCCGGTCAGCACCTCGCCGCCCAGCGCCACGCCCACCCACAGCGCCACGGCCGGGTTGACGAAAGAGTAGCTGCCCGCCACGGCGGGCGTGGCGTTTTGCAGCAGCCACAGGTAGGCGTTCAGCGTGACCAGCGTGCCCATCACGACCAGGTACAACCACGCCGCCCACGACGCGGCGCTGACCTGATCGAGGCTGAAGCCGGCCGTGGCCGGCTCCAGCGCCCAGGCGGCGGCCAGGCCCATCAGGCCACCCAGCAACCACTGCGCGCCAGAGGCCATGGCCGGCGCCGGCTGCGCCAGCTTGCGCGAGGCATACGAGCCCAGGCTCCAGCACAGGGGCGCGCCAAAGGCACACAAGGTGCCTAGCCAGGTGGCCGAAAAATCGCCCTCCAGCGCCAGCACCGCCGCGCCGGCCACACCCAAGGCCAGGCCCAGCCAGCTGGTGAACGGCACACGCTCGCCCCCCAGGCGCGACCACAGCGCCAGCCACATGGGCATGGTGGTGACCACGGTGGCCATGAGCCCGGAGCCGATGCCCAGCTTTTGCGCCAGCACCACCATGGACATGGCGCCAAAGGCCATCAGCCCGCCCACCAGCGCAGTGTGCCGCCACTGGGCAGCGCTGGGCCAGGGCAGGCCCTGAGCGCGGGCAATGGCCAGCATCACCACGCCCGCCAACACGAAGCGCGCGCCGTTCATGAGCAAAGGCGGCATGGATGCCATGGCCACACCCAAGGCGTAGTAGGTGGTGCCCCACACGAGGTAGACGATGAGCAGGGCCACCACCAGGGGCAGCAAGCGGCCGTTTTGGGCGGCGATCTTGAAATCGGTAGGCATTTGGCGTTCTTGGCCGGATAATTTCCAGCGATCTGGCAATGGGCCGGATTTTGACCAAAATTGCGCGGCCATGCAAGCAAATTTACAGATAGACCCGACAGACGCCAGAATTCTTACGGCACTCAGCGCTGACAGCCGACGTTCTTACGCCGATGTGGCCGCTGAGGTGGGCCTGTCCACCGCCGCCGTGCACGAACGGGTGAAGAAGATGCTGGAACGCGGCGTGATCGAACGGTTTGCCCTGCGCGTGGACCCGGCCAAGGTGGGCCAGCACTTCACCGCCTTTGTTGCCATACGCAACGACGGCGGTGTGCACTGCCGCGACATCGCGCCGCGCCTGCGCGAGATGCCCGAGGTGCTGGAGTTGCACAGCGTGGCCGGCGAACACGACTTCCTGGCCAAAATTCGCACCACCCACGCCCGCGCGCTCGAAGACGTGCTCTACCA
>DASUIK010000280.1:0-3502 GCA_036279795.1 Burkholderiaceae bacterium
GCCACGCGTTTTTTGTTGCCGCCCGACAGCGTGCCAACGGTGGTGGCGCCATCCAGGTGGAGGCGATGGAGCGTTTCCTCCACGCGCTGCTCCCAGTTCCAGGCGTCCAGCGCCTCGATGCGGCTTTGAAGCGCGTCCAGGTCGTGGCCCTCGCCTCCGCTGAGGTAAATCTCGCGCGCTTCGATGGCGTCCTTCAAGCCGGCGCTGGCGGCGTCGAACACGGTGGCGGCCAGATCGAGCACGGGTTCCTGTGGCACGTAAGCGATGCGCAGGCCGTTTTGCACCTGCACCGTGCCGTCGTCGGGTTTTTCGAGGCCGGCCAGTATCTTGAGCAGGGAGGATTTGCCGGTGCCATTGCGGCCAATCAGGCCAACACGTTCTTGGGTTTCGAGCGCAAAGTCGGTGTGGTCGAGCAGCGGCACGTGGCCGTAGGCCAAGTGGGCCTGGGTAAGGGTGATCAATGCCATATATAGATGGGATTATCCCCGCCCTCTATATAGTGGTCGCTATGGACAAGACGGAGGACCGGTCATGGATCTGGTGGTGAATGGTGCGAAGCGCGTGGTGGAGGTGGACCCGACCACCCCCTTGTTGTGGGTGTTGCGCGATGCGCTGTCGCTCACTGGGACCAAGTTTGGCTGTGGGGTGGCCGCCTGTGGCGCCTGCACCGTGCGGGTGGCAGGCGAGGCGGTGCGCTCGTGTGTCACACCGGTGTCGGTGGTGGCGGGCAAACCGGTCCAAACCATCGAAGGTTTGGCTGATGGCGGGCAATTGCACCGCTTGCAGCACGCGTGGATCGCCGAGCAGGTGCCGCAATGTGGCTACTGCCAGTCGGGCATGTTGATGGCCGCAGCAGCCTTGCTGGACAAAAAACCCAAACCCAGCGACGCCGACATCGACGCGGCCATGACCAACCTGTGCCGCTGTGGCACCTACCAGCGCGTGCGCCGCGCCATTCACCGCGCCGCAGCCGCAGGGAGCAAGCCATGAGCCGCAAGTCCGTGCAGGCCGGCAAGGTATCCCGCCGAGGGCTGCTGCTGGGCGCTGCGGGCGCCGCCGGGCTGTTGTTGGTGGGCTGGGGCGTGATGCCGCCGCGTTCGCGTCAGGGCAAAGCCGAACTGTGGCGCGTGGGCGAGGGCGAGGTGGCCCTCAATGGTTGGATCAAGGTGCTGGTCGATGGCGGCGTGGCGTTGGCCATGCCTCGCAGCGAAATGGGCCAGGGCGTGCACACGGCGCTGGCCATGTTGGTGGCCGAAGAGATGGACCTGCCGCTGGCGCGCGTCCAGGTGGTGCAGGCTGGTGCCGACAAGATCTACGGCAACGTGGCCATGTTTGTGGCCAGCCTGCCTTTTCATCCCAAGCTGTCCGAAAGCGCTGAGCCGCCGTTCAAGGTGCGAGCGGCGGAGTGGTTGGTGGCCAAGGTGGCGCGTGAGCTGGGCATCAGCGCCACGGGAGGATCGTCCAGCGTGGCTGACGCTTGGGAGCCGCTCCGTGCGGCGGCGGCCACCGCACGCGCTGCTTTGCTGGGCGCCGCGGCGGCGCAGTGGAAGCTGCCGGTGGCCGAGCTGTCCGTGGTGGACGGCGTGATCCGCCACCCATCGGGTCTCCAGGCCCATTTTGGTGAACTGGCCCGTTCGGCCTCGGCCACTCCGCCGGGCGTGGTCACGCTCAAATCGAGCCAGCACTTCAAGTTGTTGGGGCGTCCTGCTCCCAGGCTCGATGTGCCGTCCAAGGTGGACGGGAGCGCGGTGTTTGGCTTGGACGTGCGTTTGCCTGGCATGCTGTTTGCAGCCATCCGCATGTGCCCCGTGCTGGGTGGCGCGCCCGGTGCGTTTGATGCCAACACCGTTCTGGGGCTGCCGGGTGTGGTACGGGTGGTGAGTTTGCCGTCGTATGCCGGCAGCACGGCTGGGGTCGCGGTGGTCGCTTCCAGCTATTGGCAAGCGCAACAGGCGGTTCGTGCGCTGGCCATCGAATGGCGCCGCCCAGTGGGACCGCTGGCCGACAGCCGCGTCATCGGCGAGCAACTGCGCCAGGCTGTGGAGACGGACGCTGGCTTTGAGTTCTATTCAACGGGCGATGTGGCGGGGGCGGAGCGCACGTCGGCCAAGTTGGTGGAGGCCGTTTATGAGGCACCCTACCTGGCCCACGTCACGCTTGAGCCGATGAATTGCACCGCGCAGGTGGATGCGGCAGGCGTGAAGCTGTGGCTGCCCACTCAGGTGCCCCAGATGGCGGCTGGGTTGGCTGCGCGCGTGGCAGGGGTGCCGCCCGACAAGGTGGATGTCACCGTGACCCAGCTCGGCGGCGGCTTTGGTCGCAGGTTGGAGGTCGATGTGGTGGGACAGGCGGTGCGCATCGCGATGGAGTGCGGCGGGCGCCCTGTGCAGCTGATCTGGTCGCGTGAAGAAGACTTCACGCACGATTTCTTCCGCCCCATGCAGGTCGCCAAACTGCGCGCCGGTCTGAACGAGCAGGGGCAAGTGCAGAGCCTTTCCGTGGTCTCGGCCGGAGACGCCATCACCCCACGCTGGTTGGCGCGCGGTCTGCCCGCTTTGGCCGGTCCTGTGGATACGCCCGACAAAACCACCGCCGAAGGTTTATTTGACCAAGCCTATGGTGTCCACCACCAGTCCATGCGCCATGTGGCCACGCGGCATCCGGTGCCGGTGGGTTTCTGGCGATCGGTGGGGCACTCGCACAACGCCTTTTTCATCGAGTCGTTTGTGGACGAACTCGCGGGGGCGGCAAGTGTCGATCCTGTCGAGTTCCGGCGACGCCTGCTGGCGCAGGCGCCGCGGCACCTGGCGGTGCTCAATCTGGCGGCTGAACAAAGCCAGTGGGGCAAACCGATGCCGCCCGGGCGGGCAAGAGGTGTGGCTGTGCACGAGTCGTTTGGCTCCATCGTGGCGCAGGTGGTGGAAATTTCTGCCGTTGGGAACCGGCTCCAGGTTCATCGCGTGACCTGCGCCATAGACTGTGGTCAGGCGATCAACCCCGAAACTATCGCCCAACAGATGGAGGGCTCCGTGGTGTTTGCGCTGTCCGCTGCTTTGTTTGGTGGTGTCTCTATAGAAGACGGGACGGTGAAGGGCGACAATTTCCATGCGCACCGTCTCGTGCAGATGGTGCAATCGCCAGAGGTGCGGACCCACATCGTCCCATCCGTGCGTCCGCCCCAGGGAGTGGGTGAGCCTGGTGTGCCGCCATTGGCCCCTGCGTTGGCGAATGCCGTCGCGGCACTGACAGGGCAGCGGTGGCGTCGTTTGCCTCTGCGCGAATTTTCTTGAGCACCTTTGACGAGGGTAGAAAAAACGATGTATACTTCAAGGCTTCGCTGATCACAGTGAAGAAAAAAACAAAGGATGATGAGTGGTGCTGAGAGGCCTGCTTGGGTGTCCTGAGTTGTGGTTCATTAACAAACTACAGCCGATAAGCGTGGGCGTTTGAAGGCGACGAGTTGCCTGCAGATTCTTCGGAATCACAAACGCTCATGGAATAG
>DASUIK010000281.1:0-3391 GCA_036279795.1 Burkholderiaceae bacterium
CTCGGCCCATCACCGTGGCCCTGGCCGGCCTCTGCGCACTGGCCGTGGCCATGGGCATCGGCCGGTTCGCTTTCACGCCGCTGCTGCCCATGATGCTGCACGACGGTGTGGTCAACCTCGCCACCGCGAGCTGGCTGGCCACGGCCAACTACATCGGCTACCTGGTGGGCGCGGTGTTGTGTGCGCTGCTGCCCACCCTGGTGGACCGTTGGCCCGGTGGGGCGACCATGCCGGCCCCGGCGCGGCTGGTGCGGCTGGGGCTGGCGGCCACGGTGCTGCTCACCTTGGGCATGGCCGCGCCCTGGGCCGCCAGCTGGCCCACGTTGCGGTTTCTGGCCGGCGTGGCCAGCGCGTTTGTGTTTGTGCAGACCTCGGGCTGGTGCCTGGCGCGCCTGGCCGCGCTGGGTAAGCCCACCTGGGGCGGGCTGATTTACATGGGGCCGGGCCTGGGCATCGCCCTGAGCGGCCTGGCGGCCAGCGCCATGGTGGTGGACGGCTGGGCCGCCGCCAGCGGCTGGGCGGTGTTCGGCGTGCTGGCGTTGCTGCTCACGGCGGGCATCTGGCGCATCTTCCACGGGCCGGCGGTGATGGCCGCCACACAGGCCAACACCGTCCCACCTGCCACCACCCACGGGGCGGCGGAATGTGGTTTCTTTGCGCTGGCCTATGGCCTGTCGGGCCTGGGCTACATCGTCACCGCCACCTTTTTGCCGGTGATCGCGCGCCAGGCGCTGCCCGGCTCGGTCTGGTTGGACCTGTTTTGGCCCTTGCTGGGTTTGGGCGTGGCGCTGGGCGCGTTTCTGAGCACACGCCTGCCCCACCACATCGACCGGCGCCGCCTGCTGGTGGGCTGCTACGCCATGCAGGCGATGGGCGTGCTGCTGAGCGTGTGGTGGCCCAGCCTGCCCGGTTTTGCGCTGGGCAGCCTGCTGGTGGGCTTGCCCTTCACCGCCATCAGCTTCTTCGGCATGCAGGAGGCCCGGCGCCTGCGGCCTGCGCAGGCGCCCGCTTTCATGGGCCAGCTCACCGCCGTCTATGGCCTGGGTCAGATCATCGGTCCGCCCATGGTGGCGCTGCTGCTGCAACACAGCGCCAACGTGAGCCAGGGGTTTGCGCGCGGGCTGGAAAGTGCCGCTGGCGCCCTGGTGCTGGGCGCCGTGCTGCTGGCCTGGCTGACCCGCCGTTACCCTTTGTTGGAGACCCCGCATGCCCCACTGGTCCGATCACCGCGCGCTTGACCTGTTGCGCATCTCGCAGCCCATCGTGCAAGCGCCCATGGCAGGCGCCCAGGGGGTGGAGCTGGCCATCGCCGTGTCGCGCGCAGGGGGCCTGGGTTCCTTGCCCTGCGCCATGCTCACGCCGGCCCAGGTGGCCGAGCAGGTGTCGGCCTTCCGTGCCGCCAGCGGCGGACCGCTCAACCTCAACTTCTTCTGCCACCAACCGCCCACGCAAGACGCCGCCCGCGAGTTGGCATGGCGCGAGTGTTTGGCGCCCTTCTACCGCGAGCTGGGCCTGGGGCCCGACACGCCCATCCCGGTGTCCAACCGCGCGCCCTTCGACGCCGCCTTCTGCAAGGTGGTGGAGGCGCTGCGGCCCGAGGTGGTGAGCTTTCACTTCGGCCTGCCCGCTCCTGATCTGCTGGCCCGGGTCAAAGCCAGCGGCGCGGTGGTGCTGTCCTCGGCCACCACGGTCGCCGAGGCGCGCTGGCTGGCGGCCAACGGCTGCGATGCTGTGATCGCCCAAGGGGTGGAGGCCGGCGGGCACCGGGGCCTGTTCCTGACCGACGAGGTATGCGCCCAACCCGGTCTGATGGCCCTGTTGCCCCAGGTGGTGCGAGCGGTGGACGTTCCGGTGATCGCCGCTGGCGCCATCGCCGATGGCCGGGGCATGGCCGCCGCGCTGCGGTTGGGGGCAGCGGCCGTGCAAGTGGGCACGGCCTACCTGTTCTGCCCCGAGGCGCGCATTTCGGCACCGCACCGCGCCGCCCTCATGGCGGCCGAGGACAACACCGCGCTCACCAACGTGTTCACCGGCCGGCCGGCACGCGGCATCCTCAACCGCGCCATGCGCGAGCTGGGGCCGATCAGCCCGCTGGCGCCCTCATTTCCGCTGGCAGGCGGCGCGCTGGCACCCCTGCGCGCCGCCGCCGAGGCGCAAAGCAACGGCGATTTTTCGCCGCTGTGGGCGGGTCAGGGGGTGGCCTTGGCGCGCGCGACCGCACACGGCCTGGATGCCACCACGCTCACGCAGCGCTTGGCCGACGACGCGCACACCTGGCTGCGTGCGCAACCAGCTGGCGTACAGTAAACGCATGACCACGCCGCCTGCCAACTACGCGCTCGACCGCACCTTCACCCACCGGCTGCACACGCTGAACAAGCTCACCGACCGGGTCAGCCAGACCGCCTACCTGCAGGGCGCAGGGCTGCCGCTGAGCGAGGGGCGCTGCCTGTCGGCCATCGGGGCGTTCACGCCGCTGTCGGTGAACGATCTGGCCCACCGCGCCAACCTCAACAAAGGCCAGGCCAGCCGCGCAGCGCAGTCGCTCGTGGAACAAGGCCTGGTGCGCAAGGCGCCCAGCCCCACCGATGGCCGGGGCGTGGTGCTGACCTTGAGCCCCAAAGGCCAGCGGGTCTACCAAAAAATCGTCGGCGTGGTTCTGCAACGCAACACCGACATCCTGGCGTGCTTGACCGAGGCCGAGCAGCGCCAGCTCGACGCGCTGTTGGAACGCCTGGTGGCCCATGCCCGCGACGCCCTGGCGCCGGGCGACAACGAAGAAGACTGAGAACCACGATGCTGCAAGCCGCCATCATCGACCTCGACGGCACCCTGGTCGACACCCTGGGCGATTTCGCCGAGGCGCTGAACCGCACCCTGACCGATCTGAAGCTGCCCCCCATTGGCCGCGCGCAGATCGAACGCATGATCGGCAAGGGCTCGGAAAACCTGCTCCTGTCGGCCATGGCCCACCTGGGCGAACCCGACCCCACCGGGCGCCTGCCCGAAGCCTGGTCCGCTTACCAGCGGCACTACCTCGATGTGAACGGCCGCTTCAGCCAGGTGTTCGACGGCGCGGTGGAAGGCCTGCAAGCCCTGCGCGACGCCGGCCTGCCGCTGGCGTGCCTGACCAACAAGCCCCTGGCCTTCGCGCAAACACTTCTGCGCGACAAAGGGCTGGCCGGCTTTTTTGGCCACGTGTTCGGCGGCGACAGCTTCGAGCGCAAGAAGCCCGACCCGCTGCCCCTGCTGAAGACCTGCGAGGCCCTGGGCACGGCCCCGGCCCACACCCTGATGGTGGGCGACTCACAGAACGACGGCCTGGCCGCCCGAGCGGCCGGCTGCCCGGTGGTGTTGGTGACCTACGGCTACAACCACGGCGATCCGATCG
>DASUIK010000282.1:0-4332 GCA_036279795.1 Burkholderiaceae bacterium
ATCTTGGCCAGGAAGTAGATGTTGCCGCCCAGGCCAATGCAGCGGTTCAGGTCGCGGGCAAGCACGGCCTGTTTCTGCTCTTCGCTCATGGCCCATTCGTCGAGGTAGGCGCGTTCGTTGGCCTTGAATCGGGCGCGGTTCTCGGGCTTCATCAGGCTCATGCAGAACTGGTTGAGCCAGTAGCCCTTGCGCGATTGCTCGGCATCAAAAATGGTCGTGCCAGGCACGTCCAGGTAGGGTTTTTCGAGCGACATGGTCAGACCTCCTCGGGCCAGTACAGGCGCATCGGGTTGTCCACCAGCAGCTTCTTCTGCAGCTCGGCGCTGGGCGCGATGTGCGGGATGAAATCGACCAGCAGGCCGTCGTCGGGCATGTGGTCCTTGAGGTTGGGGTGCGGCCAGTCGGTGCCCCACAGCACGCGATCGGGGAATGCCTCGACCACGCGGCGGGCGAAGGGCACCACGTCCCGGTAGGCCGCCGATTCACCTTGGAGTGCCTTGGGGCCGGTGACGGAAAGACGCTCGGGGCAGCTGACTTTGCTCCACACGTTGGGGTGCTCACGCATGAACTTGAGGAACAGCTCAAATTCGGGACCATCGATGGGCTTGCTCACGTCGGGGCGGCCCATGTGGTCCACCACCACCGTGGTGGGCAAGGCGGTGAAGAAGTCCCACAGCTCAGGCAGGTCCACCGCCTCGAAGTAAATGACCACGTGCCAGCCCAGCTTGCCGATGCGTGCAGCGATCTCCATCAGTTCGTCCTTGGGCGTGAAGTCCACCAGGCGCTTGACGAAGTTGAAGCGCACGCCGCGCACGCCAGCCGCGTGCAGCGCTTGCAGCTCCTCGTCGGTGACGGAACGCTTGACGGTGGCCACGCCACGCGCCTTGCCCCCGCTCGACTGGCAGGCGTCGACCATGGCGCGGTTGTCGGCGCCGTGGCAGGTGGCCTGCACGATCACGTTGCGGGCAAAGCCCAGGTGATCGCGCAAGGCAAACAACTGCTGTTTGCTGGCATCACACGGTGTGTATTTGCGCTCGGGCGCGTAGGGGAACTGCGCGCCCGGACCAAACACATGGCAGTGGGCATCGACCGCACCGGCCGGCAACACAAAACGCGGCTTGGCCGGGCCCTCGTACCAGTCCAGCCAGCCCGAGGTCTTGGTGAAATCACCGGTGGTGGGTTTGTTGCTCATGGTGTTTCTCTGTTCAATCCAGCGATGCGCCGGCCTTCTTGATCACGTCGGCGAAACGCTTGGATTCGCTGTCCATGTATTGCTGAAACTGCACGCGGGTGGGGGTGTAGTTTTCATAGCCAAAGGAGATGAATTTCTCCTTGATGTCGGGTTCAGCCAAAGCCTTCTCGATGTCGTGCTGGATCTTGTCGGCCACGGCCTTGGGCACGCCCTTGGGGGCGGCGATGGCGGTCCAGCCGCTGACCTCAAAACCCGCCGGGCCACCGGCCTCGGCCACGGTGGGCACGTCCTTGTAGGCGGGCAGGCGCGACGGGCCGGCGATGGCCAGGAACTTGAGCTTGCCCGAGCGGTACAGCGGGCCGGCGGTGGCACTGGTGCCCAAGGCATAAGCCAGGTCGCCGGTGGCCACGCCGGTGTAGAGCTGGCTGGTCTCCTTGTAGATCACGTGCTGCATGTCCACACCGGCCACAGTATCGAACAGGGCCGAACCCAGGTGCACCGGGTTGCCCACCGACCAGGAGCCGTAGTTCAACTTGCCCGGGTTGGCCTTGGCGTCCGCGATCAGGTCAGCGACGTTTTTGTACTTGCTGTTGGTGGCGGTAGTGAAGAAGAAGTAGGTCTTGAACAGCGGCAGCAGGACGTCGAAGTCCTTGGCGGCGTCGTAGGGCAGCTTCTTGAACAGGTGCGGGTAGGCCGAGAGGTGAACGTTGTCTAGCTGGATCAGGTCATGCCCGTCGGTGGCGCCGCGCTTGAAGGCGTCGATGGCAATGAAGCCGTTGCCACCGGGGCGGTTTTCCACCGTCACCGGTTGGCCCCAGGTGCGCGAAAGCTTGTCGGCCACCAGGCGCACCACACCTTCGGGGCCACTGCCCACGGGGAAAGGGGTGATGATGCGCACCGGCTTGGTGGGGAAGGCCTGCGCCTGGGCGCCGACACTGGCGAACAGCCCCAGTGCAAGGGCAGCGGCCACGGCCGTGCGGCGGCGAGAAAAAGCGATCTGCATGGTGTTGTCTCCGTTGGGAAGGTAAGGGAAAGGGGAACGTAATGTCAGTCGATGTAGCGCAGACCGGCGGCGGCCAGGGGCTCGCGCATCTTGTACATGTCCAGGCCCAGCACACCGCTGGCCAGCTTGGCGCGCTTCTCGCCCTCGAAGCTCTCGCGCTTGATGGCGGCCTCCAGCGTCTTGGCCGCGATGGCCTGGGGCACACACACCACACCGTCGTCGTCGGCCACGATCACGTCACCCGGGTGGACGAGCGCGCCGGCGCAGACGATGGGGATGTTGACCGACCCCAGGGTGGCCTTGATGGTGCCCTTGGACGAGATGTGGCGGCTCCAGACCGGGAAGTTCATTTCGTTCAGGGTCTTGACGTCGCGCACACCGGCTTCGATGACCAGGGCGCGCGCGCCACGGGCCTGGAAGGAGGTGGCCAGCAGGTCGCCGAAGTAGCCGTCGCTGCACTCGGCGGTGACGGTCGCGATCACGATGTCGCCGGACTGGATCTGCTCCGCCGCCACGTGCATCATCCAGTTGTCGCCGGGCTGCAGCAGCACGGTGACAGCGGTGCCCGAGACCTGCACACCGGTCTGGATGGGGCGCATGTAGGGCTTGAGCAGACCGACACGGCCCATGGCCTCGTGCACCGTGGCTGAGCCTAAAGCGGCCAGGCCATCGGCGGCCGCGCGGTCAGCGCGGGTGATGTTGCGGTAAACGACACCGAGTTCGTACATCTCATTTCCCCTTTGCTTTGAGTGCGGCGTCCAGACGCGGGAACACCCGGCGCGCGTTGCCTTCGTAGATCTTGTGGCGGTCGTCACCGACGACGATGGTGGACGCTTCGATGTAGCGTTTGGTGTCGTCGTAGTAGTGGCCGGTTTCGGGGTCGATGCCGCGCACGGCGCCGATCATCTCGCTGGCGAACAGGATGTTGTCCACCGGGATCACCTTGGTCAGCAGGTCGATGCCCGGCTGGTGGTAGACGCAGGTGTCGAAGAAGATGTTGTTGAGCAGGTGGTCCTTGAGCAGCGGCTTCTTCAGCTCCTGCGCCAAGCCACGGAAACGGCCCCAGTGGTAGGGCACAGCGCCACCGCCATGGGGGATGATGAACTTCAGCGTTGGGAAGTCGCTGAACAAATCGCTGGTCAGGCACTGCATGAAGGCCGTGGTGTCGGCGTTCAGGTAGTGGGCGCCGGTGGTGTGAAAACACGCGTTGCACGAGGTGCTCACGTGGATCATGGCCGGGATGTCGTACTCGACCATCTTTTCGTAGATGGGGTACCAGGACTTGTCGCTCAGAGGCGGGCTGGTCCAGTGGCCGCCTGAGGGGTCCGGGTTGAGGTTGATGCCGACGTTGCCGTATTCCTTGACGCACTTTTCCAGTTCGGGAATGCAGGTGCGCGGGTCCACGCCCGGGCTTTGCGGCAGCATGGCGGCCGGGATGAAGTTGTCGGGGAAGAGCTGAGAAACGCGATAGCACAGCTCGTTGCAGATGGCAGCCCAGGTGGACGAGGTGTTGAAGTCGCCGATGTGGTGGGCCATGAAGCTGGCGCGTGGGCTGAAGATGGTGAGGTCGGAACCACGCTCCTTCATCAGGCGCAGCTGGTTGGTCTCGATGGACTCGCGCAGCTCGTCGTCGCTGATCTTCAGATCGGCCACCTTGGGGCCCAGTTCGGGCGTGTTCAGGTTCGCGATCTGGGCATTGCGCCAATTTTCCAATGCCTTGGGCGCGGTGGTGTAGTGACCGTGGCAGTCGATGATCATGGGTCGGCTCCGGTTGTTGTCGTTGAAATATCAGGCGGGGTCCATGCCCTGGCGGCGTTTGGCATCGTGCGCCTCGGGTGAAGCAAGAAAGGCCAGCAGCGCACGGGCGGCGTCCGGTTGGGTTGCGGTGCTGCACACCCCCGCGGTGAAGGTGGTGGTGATCTGGATGGCGGCGGGCAAGGCACCGACAACAGTGATGCCCGGCAGGTGAATCAGCTCGCTCAGCTGCTGGAAGCCCAGGTCCACCTCACCCTTGGCCAGCAGCGAGCCCACCGGCACACCGGGCGGCGGCGTGATGATGCGGGGTCGGATCTCATCGGCGATGCCCCAGCGTTCGAACAACTGGGCCAGGGCCACACCGCTGGGCCCGGTGGAATAG
>DASUIK010000283.1:0-3015 GCA_036279795.1 Burkholderiaceae bacterium
TGCGGCGGTGCAGAACCTCAAGCTGATGTTGGGCCTGTGACCGCCAAGGCCGCCCCGTCACGCGTTGATCAGCCAGCCGTCCTCTCGTTGGGCGGCGCCACTTTTCACCAGCTCGTCCACCATGGGCGTCAGCCACTCGGCAAAGCTGGCCTGGCCCATGCGCTGCTGCAGGTTCAGCAGGTAGGGCGTGCCCCGGGCCCAGGCTTCGAAGTCGCTCAGCGGCAGGCGCTGCCACTCCAGCAACTTGAATTTGATCAGCACCTTGGCCGCATGGCGAAGGTGTTTGTCCGGCGAGGTCGTGAACTGATCCAGGCGAGCACGCGCACGCGCCAGGGCACCGATCACATCGGTGAACACCCGGCCATGGCCGGGAATCACGGTCAGTGGCGAAAGGGCTTCGATGAGGTCCAGCGTCGCGCCCACCTCATGGAAGGCGTCGTCGCCTTCCAACTCCGGAAACACCACACCGAAGCCGTTTTCCCACAGCGCGTCGGCCGAGATCAACAGGCGGTGGTCGGGCTGGAACAGCACCACCGAGTGGGGGTCGTGCCCGGGCGCCGCATGCACCTGCCAGGTCAGGTTGGCGAGCGTCAGCGTGGTGTCGGGCAGCAGCACCCCTTCGATGCGAAAACGCGGGCAGGTCTGGCCGGTCAGCACATAGGTCAGGTGCTCGTCGTCCCAGGCGCGCACCGCGTGGGCCTGGCCCGGCGGGATCAGCGTTTGCAGGGCCGGGTAGGCGGCCTGCAGTGCGGCGTTGCCGCCGCAGTGGTCGCTGTGCAGGTGGGTGTTGAGCAGGTGCGTCAATGGCTGGCTGCCCAGCGCGGCGCGCACCAGGGCCACGGTCTGGTCGGCGTGGGTGGCGTAGCCCGAGTCGATCAGGGCGTTGCCTTCCGGGCCTTGGAAGAGGATGTTGTTGGCCGACAGCCAGCCGCGTTCGAAGACGGTGACACCAGGGGGCAGGGCGATGGTCATGCGGTGTTTGTACCTGAAGCGGTGGATCGCCGCTGACGCTCAGGTGATCCGGGTGTCGCCCAACAGCGGCGCAAGCTGGCGTGCGGCCTGCGGGTCATCGAACAGCACGTCCATCCAATGGGATTCGCGCTGTTCCACCGCCGCGAGAAAGCCGCTCGCGTCGCCCATGTGGCTGAAGGCCTCGAAACCGCGTTCCAGAAACGCGTGCAGGGCACCGAGGCCGCCAGCCTGTGCCGGGCCACGCATCATGCGCAGGGCCAGCCGCAGGCTTTTCATGCGGGTCAGGCGTTGCAACTCGTGCCCCATTTGCAGCACCACACGCAGTTGCTGGGTGCGCTGGGCTCGTGTGCCGGTTTGGCGCCAGGCCCCCACGTAGCGCGGCGCCGGACTCAGCTGCGGCGAAGCCTGCCAGTGTGCGCCCAAGGTCGCGTCGAGCTGTTCGGTCACGGCGTGCAGTTCGGCCATGTCCACCGCGAGTTGCGCCACCGCTTCGGGGAACAGGCGTTCGATGGCGCCCGCGATGCGGCCAAACTGCGCATCGCGTTGTGCAAACTCGTGATCGCCGTAGAGCTCGTCGAGAAAAAAGCGCGTGGCCGGACGGTGGCGTGGGTCCTGCAGCAGGTCGGCGTAGGTGGCTTCAAAGCGGCGGGCCTGCACGACCTTGATTTCGCGCACCACCTGGGCGGTGGCATCGTTGGCGCACAATGCGCGCAGGTGCGCCACCTGGTCCAGGTGCTGGCGAATGCGGTCGGCCGGTGAGTTCATACAAACCACGAGTCTATCTAGACAGCCCCACCTAAGGCCATGTCGGGTGTGCGTGTCATATTGCGGACCATGCAACGCAGAACATGGTTGAAGCTCGGGCTGGTGTCGGCCGCCGGTCTGGCACTGGTGGGGGGCGGGCTGGCACTGCGCGCCCCTGCCTGGACGCCCGAGGGCTTGAGTGCCTCGGGACGCGCGGTTTTTGGCGCGGTCGCGTCCACCGTGCTGGATGGCAGCCTGCCCGAAGATGCCGCGGCCCGGCAGGTGGCCGTGGACGCCTGGTTCAAGCGCCTTGATGACAGCATCGCTGCCCTGCCGCCCCACACCCAGGCTGAGCTGGCCCAATTGCTCAGCGTGTTGGCCAGTGCGCCAGGCCGCTGGGCTTTGGCTGGCTTGGGCACCGACTGGCCACACGCCAGCGTGGCGCAGGTGCGCGCGGCGCTGCAGGAGATGCGACACAGCCGCCTGGCCCTGCGCCAGCAGGCGTACTTGGCGCTGCGCGAGCTCACTTGCGCCGCGTATTTTGCCGACCCCGCCACCTGGATGGCGCTGGGCTATTCCGGCCCTTTGAACCTTTGAGAGCGGTGGAGCGATGAGCCGACAACCCGATGTGTTTCGCGATGGTTTGGCCAGTGGCTGGAAGGTGCTGGGCGCCGACCTGGGGTTGGTGCCTGAAAGCCTGAGCTGCGATGTGCTCATCGTGGGCAGTGGCGCCGGGGGCGGGGTGAGCGCCGAGTTGCTGGCGCGCGCCGGGCTGGACGTCATCGTGCTCGAAGACGGTCCGCTCAAGACCAGCCGTGATTTCAACCAGCGTGAAAGTGAGGCCTACCCCTCGCTTTACCAGGAGGCCACTGCCCGCAAAACCGCCGACAAGGGCATCGGCATTCTGCAAGGCCGTTGTGTGGGCGGCTCCACCACGGTCAACTGGACCAGCTCGTTTCGCACGCCCGACGAGACCCTGGCCTTCTGGCGGGAGCACTACGGCCTGACCGACCTGACGCCGGAGGCCATGGCGCCTTATTTTGAGCAGGCCGAGCGCCGCTTGAACATCGCCAGCTGGCACGTGGCGCCGAACGAAAACAACGAGCTGCTGCGCCGGGGCGCCATCAAGCTGGGCGTGTCGTCCGGTGTGATCCGCCGCAACGTCAAGGGTTGCTGGAACCTGGGCTCCTGTGGCCTGGGCTGCCCCACCAACGCCAAACAGTCCATGCTGGTGACGACCTTGCCAGCGGCCCTGCAGCACGGTGCGCGCCTGCTGGTGCAAACCCGCGCCGAGCGATT
>DASUIK010000284.1:0-8059 GCA_036279795.1 Burkholderiaceae bacterium
TGCAGGCCATGGGCCTGATCAACGACCATGCCAGCGACTGCGTGGTGCGGGCTGAGGCCGACGCCGCTCGGCGCGCCTTTCGCCGACCCGGCCACTGAACCGCGCATCGAAACGCTCGCCTGGGGAACCCTGCCTCACCGAGGCCCTCTACCCCATTCCTTCGTTCACCGCCCCGGGCCCACGCGCCAGGGCCTTTTCCCCGCTCATGCAGAAGATGAAAGACCTGTTGCCCGACTGGGCCCACCCCTGGATTGACCTCATCACGCTGGGCCTGCAAACCGCGCTGATCGTGATCGCCGCGCTGGTGCTGCGTGCTGTGATCCACCGCTTCATCAGCCGGCTGGGGCAGGACAAACACCTGCCGCTGGAGATGGTGGTGGGAAGTCGGCGCCTGGTCAGTGTGCTGGTCTTCGGCGCCGCCTTATTGCTGGTGCTGGACCGCATGGGCGTGTCGGGCACCGTGCTCTGGACCGCGTTCACCGGTTTCGCGGCGGTGGCGGCGGTGGCGTTTTTTGCCGCATGGAGCGTACTGTCCAACATTTTCTGCGCCGTGCTGATCTACACCACCCGCCCCTTTGGGCTGCACGACCAGGTGGAGTTGCTGGAAAACGGCGACAAACCCGGTCTGGGTGGTGAGGTGATGGACATCAACCTCATCTACACCACCCTCAAGGAAAAGGTTGCCGAAGACCAGGACCCAAGCTACCTGCGTGTGCCCAACAGCCTGTTCTTTCAACGCACCGTGCGGCTGCGCACGCGCGAGCCGGTGGTGCAGTCGCTGCTGGACTGAAGGCGCTCAGCCCTTCACCGCCATGTGCGCCACCTGCTGGTCGAGGATGGCCTCGGGCTCCTGCGATTCGATGAGGGTGGGCTGGTTCAGGCCTTGGTGCAGGCGGTCCATGTCGAGATCGCCGGTCCATTTCGCCACGACCAGGGTGGCCACACCGTTGCCCACCAGGTTGGTCAGGGCACGGGCCTCGGACATGAAGCGGTCGATGCCCAGGATGAGGGCCAAGCCGGCCACGGGCACGCCGCCCACGGCCGACAAGGTGGCCGCCAACACGATGAAACCGCTGCCAGTGATACCCGCTGCGCCCTTGGAGGTCAGCAGCAGCACAGCCAGCAGGGTGAGCTGCTGCACCAGGGTCATCGGGGTGTCGGTGGCCTGGGCGATGAAAACCGCCGCCATGGTCAGGTAGATGGAGGTGCCGTCGAGGTTGAAGGAGTAACCGGTCGGGATGACCAGGCCCACCACCGACTTGCGCGCCCCCAGGTTCTCCAGCTTTTCCATCATGCGCGGCAGCACCGACTCGCTGGACGAGGTACCCAGCACGATCAGCAGCTCTTCCTTGATGTAGCGGATGAACTTGACGATGGAAAAACCGTGCAGGCGGCTGATGAGGCCCAGGACAACAAAAACAAACAACAGGCAGGTCAGGTAGAAGGTGCCCATCAGCTTGCCCAGCTGGAACAGGCTGCCCACGCCGTACTTGCCGATGGTGAAGGCCATGGCACCGAAGGCACCGATGGGAGCGACCTTCATGACGATGCCGACGATGTCGAACAGCACGTGCGAGGTCTTCTCGATGAAGTCAAACACCATGGTGCCGCGCCCGCCAAACTTGTGCAGCGCAAAGCCGAACAGCACCGAGAACAGCAGCACCTGCAGGATGTCGCCTTTGGCGAAGGCGTCCACCACCGAGGTCGGGATCACGCCCAGCAGGAAATCCACCGTGCCCTGCATCTTGCCCGGTGCGGTGTAGGCGGCGATGCCCTTGGTGTCGAGCGAGGCCGGGTCCACGTGCATGCCGCTGCCCGGCTGGACCAGGTTGACGATGACCAAGCCGATGACCAGGGCCACCGTGGACACGATTTCGAAGTACAGCAGGGCCAGGCCGCCGGTCTTGCCGACCTTCTTCATGTCTTCCATGCCGGCGATGCCCACCACCACGGTGCAGAAGATGATGGGCGCGATGATCATCTTGATCAGCTTGATGAAGCCATCGCCCAGCGGCTTCATCTGTTCACCCAGCGCGGGGTAGAAATGGCCCAGCAGCACACCGATGGTGACGGCGGCCAGGACCTGGACGTACAGGGATTTGTAGAGCGGCTTGCGCGCGTTGGCTGCGGACATGGGCTGTCTCCGGGAAAGGTTCTTGTGGGATGGAATGGCCTCTCCCGCGACCTGCGGTGGTGCCACCACTGTCCCGTTTTGGGGACGGGCGCAACGATACGCACCAGCCCGGGGCGCGCCAACTGTGGCGTTCAACAGTCGTAAAACTACGTATTCGCCTGGATGGCTCGCAAAAGCGCCGGCCCCAATCCCCGTTGGGTCGCATCGAACACCGGTCGCGTCGCGGCGCGCAAGGCCGCGCGCTCGGCGGCGGTGGGCTCGTGCACCTGAACGCCCGGCATGCCACGCAGCGTGGCCAATGCCTGCCGGTCCAGTTCGGCCGCGAGCTGGTTGCCCTGGACCAGCGCATCGCTGAGTGCGCCGCTGAGCAAGTCCTGATCGGCGCCGCTCAGGCTGCCCCAGAAACGCGGGTGGCTGACCACCGCATAGCCCAGGTAGCCATGGCGGGTGAGCGTGACGTGGGGCTGCCAACGCACCAAGCCCTGGGTCAGGAAGTTGGACAGCGGGTTTTCAGCGGCCTCCACCACACCCTGGGCCAGGGCGCGCTCCGTCTCGCCGAAAGGCAGCACCACGGGCCGGGCACCCAGCACACGCATCTGTGCGCTGAGCACTTGGGACGCCTGCACGCGCACACGCAGCCCGGCAAAGTCGGCCACTCGGCGCAGCGGGCGTTGGGCACTCATGTGTTTGAAGCCGTTGTCCAGGTAACCCAACCCCAGCATTTGCTGGCGGGCAAGGCGGTCCAGCAAGTCGCGACCCACCCGGCCTTGTGTGACGCGCCTGACCTGCGCCAGGTCGTCGAACAGAAAAGGCAGGTCGAAGACCTCGAACTCGGGCACGCCCGCCAGGCCAAATTTAGACAGCGACGGCGCCAGCATCTCCACCGCGCCCAGGCGCAAGGCCTCGATTTCTTCGTCATCGCCCCACAACTGCGAGTCCGGGTGCACCTCGACACGGATGCGCCCGTTGGAACGCTGCTGCACCAGTGACTGGAAATGCACCACCATGCGGCCCTTGGGGGTGTCGGGCGCCACCACGTGCGAAAAGCGCAGCAGCACGCCCCTGGGCGCCGCCCGTGCCCAACCCACGCCCATGACCACGGCGGCCAACGCGGTGCGGCGCAACACGGCAGCGCCGGAGGGGGGCAAGGCGGTGGACATGGCGGCTATGCTACCCCCATGCCCCCGCCACAGCCGCTCGCCCTCGACGCTTTGGGTCGCGACAGCCGCCAGGCCGCCGCCCTGACCCGGCGGGCCTTGGCCTGGATGGCCGCGCTGCTGCTGTTGGTGGCCGTGTCGGCGGTGTTGATGTGGCTGTTCCTGCGCCAGGAAGAAACCCGCGAGGCGGACCGCCGCCGCGCCGCCGACGCCGAGTGGCTGGACCAGACCCTGCGTTTTCACCTGCGCCGCCTCGAAGCCGACCTGTCCGCACTGGGGCGCGACCCCGCACAGGCTGCCCCCCGCAACGGCCCCTGGTGGCGCAGTCCGGACCTGGTGGCACGCCACTCCTGGGTGCCCGCCCAGGCCACGCACCCGTTTGGCGACGAAGTCAGCACCCTGCTGGACACCACGCGTGGCCTGCAGCGCCCCGCCTACGCGGGCCCGCTGCCAGCCAACGATGGCGCCGGCCCCTGGCTGTGGCTGGCCGTGCCGCGCTTCGAGCAAGGCCGTTTCATCGGCGACGCCGTGGCCGCCGTGCGGCTGCAAGCGGTGATCGACGACCTGATCCCGGCCTGGTTCCTGCAGGACCACACTGTGACGCTGGCCGCCCCCGCCGATCTGGGCGATGGCCCAATGGCCGATGGCTTCGTGGCCCCCATCAACCTGCCCGGCGCGCAACTGCGGTTGCGGGTCACGGTGCACGGGGACCAGTTGCCCTTGGCGCCGCGCGTGTTTTTTGGGCTCGCCCTGTTGTGCCTGGCGGGCATGCTGTTGGCCTTGCTGCTGCTGTGGCGCGACACCCAGCGCCGCCAACGTGCCGAGGCCAGCCTGCAGGCCCAACTGTCCTTGCGCAGCGCCATGGAACGCTCCGTCAGCCTGGGGCTGTTGGCGTGGGACGGTGCAGGCCAGCTGCTCTACGCCAACCCCGCTTTTGGGCGGCTGGTGGGCCACGCGCCTGAGGCGCTGGTGGGCGCGCCCCCACCTTCGCCGTATTGGCCGCAGGACCAGGGGCCGGAGTTCGACCGCGTGCGCCTAGCCGCCACCGACCCGGCCACACAACAGGCCGGTGTGCCGCTGTGCTTGCGCCACCACGACGGCCACCCCATCGACGTGCTGTTGCACGCCGCGCCACTGACGCTGGCCGGCGGCGAGGTGACGGGCTGGGTGGCCACTGTGCTGGATGTGAGCGAGCGGCTGCGGGTGGAGCGCCTGGCCGCACGCCAGCAGGAACAACTGGAAGCGTCCGCCCGGCTGGTGGCGGTGGGCGAGGTGGCCTCCACCCTGGCGCACGAACTCAACCAGCCGCTGGGCGCGCTCAGCAGCTTCGCCACCGGCCTGCTCAACCGCCTGGGCGATGGCTCCATCGCTCGCGAGGACATCGTGCCCGTGGTGCAGCGCATGGCGCGCATGGCCGACAAGGCCGGCCGCGTGATCCAGCGCGTCAACGCCTTCGCCCGGCGCCAGGAAATGAGCCCCCAGCCGCTGGCGCTGGCGCCCTTCGTGGCCCGCGTGGCCCGGGCCGTGCCATTGCCCGAAGGGGTCTCGCTGGATCTCGTGTTGCCCCCTGGCGATGGCCCCACCGTGCCGGCCGACGCCCTGCTGCTGGAACACGCCCTGCACAACCTGGTGCTCAACGCCGGCGAATGGGCGGCCCGCAGCGAACGCCGGCCGGCCCGCGTGCAGGTGGCTCTCGTCGCGCTGGATGGGCAAGCGGGCGTGCAGGTGGACGACACCGGCCCTGGCGTGGCGCCCGAACACCTCGCCAGCATCTTCGATGCGTTCGCCAGCCACAAACCCGGCGGCATGGGCATGGGGCTGGCCATCTGCCGCTCCATCGTCGAAGCCCACCACGGCCGCATCGTGGTGGACCGAAGCCCCGAACTGCTGGGGGCACAATTCACCCTGTGTCTGCCCACCCTGCCCTGAACCCACCCGTCCATGTCGTCGATGACGACGAGGATTTCCGCGACGGCCTCGTCTGGCTGTTGGAGTCGCGCGGGCTGGTGGCGCGTGCGTGGGCCAGCGGCGACGCATTTTTGAACGGACTGGCCGCCGGCCCGCAACCACCGGTGTGCTGTGTGGTGCTGCTCGACATTCGCATGGAGCCGATCTCGGGCCTGGCCACCTTCGAACGCCTCAAGACCCAGGGCTGGCCGTGGCCAGTGCTGTTCCTCACCGGCCATGGCGACCTGCCCATGGCGGTGGCAGCGGTCAAGAACGGGGCCTGGGATTTTCTGGAAAAGCCCTTCCAGGACAACGCCCTGGTCGACAAGATCGAGGCCGCGCGCCAAGCCGCCCTGGCCCGGCACGGTGAGGCACAGGAACGCCTGCAACTCCAGCAGGCCCTGGCCGCTCTGAGCGCACGCGAGCGTGAGGTGCTGCGCGAGGTGCTGCAAGGGCACTACAACAAGAACATCGCCGATCACCTCGGCATCACGCCGCGCACGGTGGAGTTCCACCGCGCCAACATTTTCGAGAAGTTGCGCGTCAGCTCACCGGTCGAATTGGCCCACCGCCTGGGCCGGCTGGGGCTCGCGCCACAAGATTGACATGCCCGTTTCGCCCACCGATACCGATCTGCCGCCCCTGAACGCCACGCCTCGCGGCCTGTACCGCCACTACAAGGGCGGTTGGTACGAGGTGCTCGACACCGTGCGTTGCAGCGAAACCCTGCAGGGCATGACCTTGTACCGCGCGTTGTACGGGGAACACGGCCTGTGGGTGCGGCCGGCCGCCATGTTTGCCGAGACCGGCGTGTTCGACGGCCGAACGCAGCCCCGCTTCACCGCAGTGGACTGGCGCCACTGTGTGCCACAAGACTTGGCCGGCGCGCAGGCGCTGGTGGCCCACGTCTCGCGCCTGTTGAAGGCAGCGGGGCGGGCGCACCGCCCGCCGCCGCCCGAACCCACCACCTGCTGCGGCCGGGGCTGCAACGGTTGTGTGTGGGAGGGTTACCACACGGCGCTGGGCCACTGGCGCGACGACGCCGTGGCCCTGCTGGCACCGCCGTCATAGGTGGTACCAGGGGTGGCTTGAAGCCGCTCAGGCGGTGGCCAGCTCGGCCGATGCGTCTTCGCGGCGGCCCGAGACCGCCTCGCGGATGGCCTGAGCCGCCAGCTCCATGGCCTGCGCCTTGGCGGCGTCACCCATGGCCACACCTTCGGCCCGCACAAAACGCACGTCGGTGATGCCGAAGAAGCCGAACACCGTGGCCAGGTAACTTTCCTGGTGTTCCATGGCGCGGCCACCTTCGCTGGTGGAGTACACACCGCCGCGGCTGGAGGCCACGATCACCGTCTTGCCGCCGGCCAGGCCTTGTGGGCCCTTTTCGGTGTACTTGAAGGTGCGGCCCACCTGGGCCACGCGGTCGATCCAGGCCTTGAGCTGGCTGGGGATGGAGAAGTTGTACAGCGGTGCACCTACCACCACCACGTCGGCGGCCAGGAATTGCGACACCAGGGCCTCGGAAACCAGGTTCTCGGCGCGTTGCACCTCGCTCAGTTCGGCGGCGCCGACCGGCAGGCGAAAGCCAAGCGAATCGGCCGACAGGTGGCTGGGGGCGCTCGTGGCCAGGTCGAGGTGCTCAACCTGGGTGCCCGGGTGGGTGGCCACCCACTGGTCAACGATCTGGGCGGTGAGTTGGCGCGACACGGAGTTGGCGCCGAGCACGCTGGAGTCGATGTGAAGCAGTTTCATGGTCTGGTCCTTGGGTGGATACCGCGTGTTGCGGCGATGGATGAAGTATTACTGGTAGAACAATTTCTGATAAGTCGGCAAAATAGAAACTTATCGTTCTAAAAAAGGAACAATCTCCGTGCAAGACCTCAACGACCTGCTGTACTTCGCCGAGGTGGTGGACCGGGGCGGTTTTGCCGCCGCCGGGCGCAGCCTGGGTCTGCCCAAATCCAAGCTGTCACGCCGCATTGCCGACCTGGAGGCGCGGCTGGGCGTGCGGCTGCTGCAGCGCACGACGCGCAAGCTCTCACTCACCGCCGTGGGCGAGCAACTGCACCGCCACTGCGTGGCCCTGCGCGAAAACGCCCAAGCGGCCGACAACGTGGTGGCACTGGCAGTCAGCGAACCGAGCGGGCTGCTGCGCATTGCCTGCCCCGTCACTCTGGCGCAGACCACCGTGGGGCCCTTGTTGCCGCTGTTTCTGGAACGCTACCCGCGGGTGCGGGTGGAGATGCGGGTGAGCAACCGCGTGGTGGACCTGGTGGATGAAGGCGTGGACGTCGCCCTGCGGGTGCGTCAAACGTTGGACGACAGTGGGAGCCTCGTGGTCAAGCGGCTCGCCCTCTCACACACGGTGATGGTGGCCAGCCCGGCCCAACTGGCCCGCCAGGGCACACCCGACAGCATGGAAGCGCTGCAAACCATGGACACGGTGAGCATGTCGGCCCACGACGGGCTGGCCAGCTGGACGCTGGTGGGCCCGGATGGCCAAACCCGGCAGTTCAGTCACCGCCCGCGCGTGGTGGCCGACGACTTGCTGAGCCTGCAGTACGCGGTGCGCCAGGGCACCGGCATTGGAATGCTGCCCGACTACCTGTGCCGCGACGACCTGCGCCAGGGCCACTTGCAACAGCTGCTGCCGGGCTGGGCCACGCCGCCCGGCATCTTTCACGCGGTGTTCCCCTCACGGCGCGGCTTGGTGCCCTCGGTGCGCGCCTTCCTGGACCTGCTGGCCGACCACGTGGCCAGGGGCGGGCTCGACCTGGCCCCCACGGGTGCCTTGCCGGCGCCTCTCCCCGATGACTTCGTG
>DASUIK010000285.1:0-22834 GCA_036279795.1 Burkholderiaceae bacterium
GCGGTGCGGGTCAGCCAGGCGGCCGATTCGCCGCGTGCCGGGTAGCGCGTGCTCATGGGCTGGGCGGGCGCGGCGCCGGGCACGCCCTGGCCGCTGGGGTCGCCTTGCCAAGCGGGGGTGTCGTCGCCGTGCATGCCGAACTCAGCGTTCTGCATGGACACCACACCACCTTCGGCGAAACCGCCACCCACCTGGTGGGGCGCGTACTGGCGCTTGAAGGCGCTGCCCTCGGGCAAGGCGTCGCGCTGGCCCAGCGGGTCTTGTTCGATCAGGTAGGGGTAGTCGGCCTTGCTGACCCAGGGCAGCGAGTCGAGCGGCAGGCGGTAGCCCATGGGCGAATCACCGGGCATGAGGTACATGCGCTCGTCGCGGAAAAACCATGGCCCGGTGGTCCATCGGGTGCCACCCAGACCCAGGGTGCGGACCCCCTTGGCGGCGTTGGGGCCGGGCACCGCGTGGGCCTGCAGCGGCAGCACGTAGCCCACCACGGCGTCCAGGCCCTGGCCGAAGACGCGGCGCAGGCGTTGGCGCTCCATTTCGTCGTCCAGCTTGGCGTCGAAAGGATCGACGTTGACCGGCAGGCGGCGTTCGCGCCAGAGGTAGTAGAAGGTGTCCTCGTAGCCCGGCGTGATGTGCTGGGTGGAGAGGCCCAGCTTGCGCGCCAGGGCCTGGCTGAAGCGGCGGGCGTCGTCCGCGGTGTAGCTGGCTGGGTCGCGTTCGTCGGCGAACAGGGCCGGGTTGTGCCAGGTGGGCTGCCCATCGGCGCGCCAGAACAGCGACAGGGCCCAGCGCGGCAGCTGTTCGCCCGGGTACCATTTGCCCTGGCCCAGATGGAGGAAGCCGCCGTCGCCGTACTGCAGGCGCAGGCGGTGCAGCAGCTCGGTGGCGTAGTTGCGTTTGGTGGGGCCCAGAGCGTCGGTGTTCCACTCGGCGGCGTCGCGGTCGCGGGTGGCCACAAAGGTGGGCTCGCCGCCCATGGTCAGGCGCACGTCGCCGGCCATCAGTTCCTTGTCCACGGCGTGGCCGAGGGCGTCGATGGCGGCCCATTGCTCGTCGGTGTAGGGTTTGGTCACGCGCGGCGATTCGTAGACCCGCGTCACGCCCATGTGGTGACTGAACTCGACTTCGCATTCGTCCAGTGCGCCTTCGATGGGCGCGGCGCTGCTGGGTTGGGGCGTGCAGGCCAGGGGAATGTGGCCTTCGCCGGCCAGCAGGCCCGAGGTCGGGTCCAGACCGATCCATCCGGCGCCGGGCAGGAAAACCTCGCACCAGGCGTGCAGGTCGGTGAAGTCCACCTCGGTACCGCTGGGGCCGTCCACCGCCTTGACGTCTGGCGTGAGCTGAATCAGGTAGCCCGATACGAAGCGCGCGGCCAGGCCCATGTGGCGCAGCAGTTGCACCAGCAGCCAGCCCGAGTCGCGGCAGGAGCCGCTGGCCTTGGTCAGCGTCTCCTCTGGCGTTTGCACGCCGGGCTCCATGCGGATCAGGTAGCCGATGTCTTTCTGCAGTTGTTGGTTGATACCGACCAGGAAATCGATGGTGCGTTGCTTCTTGCTGTCCACGCGGTCCAGGTAGGCCTTGAAGGCGGGCGTCAGCTCGCCCTTGGCCAGGTAAGGCTGCAGCTCCTTGAGCTGGTCAGCTGAGTAGGCGAAGGGGAATTCCTCGGCGTGCGGTTCGAGGAAGAAGTCGAAGGGGTTGTAGACCGCCATTTCGACGACAAGATCCACCGTGACCTTGAACTCGCGCGTGGGCTCGGGGAACACCAGGCGGGCTTGGTAGTTGGCAAAAGGGTCTTGCTGCCAGTTGATGAAATGCTGGGCCGGCTCCACCCTTTGGGAGTAGGACAACACCTTGGTCCGGCTGTGTGGCGCAGGTCGAAGGCGCACCACCTGTGGCCCCAGTTTGATGGGGCGGTCATAGCGGTAGTGGGTGACGTGGTTCAGGGCAACGTGGATGGCCATGCGGTAAGCTTTCGTCAGGGAGAACAGCATGCATAAGACAGAATGCCGCGTGGCCATACTAGCAAGGACCGCGCCAAGATTTCGTGACGGTCTGACGTCCGGACCTCCAACGCACTTGTTCGAGACCTCGTAGAGGCCGTTTCGTGACGGCTTGGTTGGCCGGGTGGGCTGCAGGTGTGGTGGCTCAGTGGCAGCAGGCGACGTTGTCGCCTGTATCGCTGTACGTCACCTGTTTCGCTGTGGCGGCCGTGGCAGGGAGCTGCTGGTGGTGGCGGGCGCGTGAGTTCGGCCTCGGCTGTATCGCTGCTGTGGTCTGTGCTGCTTTGCTGGGCTTTGCATCCACCGGTGTGAGAGCGCTGTATCAGCAGGGTGAGGTGCTGGCGTCACCTCTGGAAGAGCGGGACCTGTGGTTGACTGGCGCGGTGGGCGACTTGCCGCAAAGCCACCCCGACGGTCAGACCCTCACAGTGGTGGTGCGGCATGCCGAGCACGCCAGTCAAACCGTGGCGGTACCGCAGCGGGTGCGCCTGTTCTGGCCGGGGGCGCCCGACGGGTTGCAGGCGGGTCAAGTCTGGCGTTGGCCTGTGAGGTTGCGTGCCCCCCACGGATTGGCCAACCCGCATGGCTTTGACCGCGAGCTGTGGCTGTGGGAACAAGGCGTGGGTGCCACCGGTGTGGTGCGTGTGGGCAAGCACGTGCCGGCCGCTGAGAGGGCGGGTGACAGCCCGTGGTTCTTCATCGACCGCTGGCGAGGCCAGCTCACCGCCGCGATCAGATCGCGTGTGGACGATCCGCGCAGCGCCGGCATCATCGCCGCCTTGCTGGTGGGCAACCAGTCGGCCATTTCGCGTGACGACTGGCAGGTGTTTCGCGACACCGGCGTGGCCCACCTGATGGCGATTTCGGGGCTGCACATCACCCTCTTTGCCTGGTTGGCGACGCGGCTGATGGGCCTGCTGTGGCGCGTCCTGACGCCCGTCTGGCCCAGGCTGCTGCTGCGCTGGCCAGCGCCCGTGGCCGCATCGCTGGGCGGCTTGATGCTGGCGGGTGCCTACGCGGCACTGGCCGGCTGGGGCGTGCCGGCACAGCGCACGGTGTTCATGTTGGCCACGGTGACGCTGCTTCGCTGGCGTGGCCTGGACTGGCCGTGGCCCCAGGTCTGGCTGTTGTGTCTGGCGATGGTCTTGGTGCTGGACCCTTGGGCTGGGCTTCAAGCCGGTTTCTGGCTCAGTTTTGTGGCGGTGATGTTGTTGTTTGCTGCAAACCCGCAGGTCAAGGGGCCGGCGTCGGTCGCACGCTCCTTGCGCGGTTTGCTGCGTGAGCAGATGTTGATGACACTCGGGCTGGCGCCGTTGACGCTCATGCTTTTCGGGCAGGTGTCGTTGGTGGGGTTGTTGGCCAACCTGTTGGCGATTCCCTGGGTGACGCTGGTGGTCACGCCGCTGGTGCTGCTCGGGGTGTGGGTGGGGCCGCTGTGGGACTTGGCCGCCTGGGCCTTGGCCGCGATGACGGCGCTGCTGGTGCCCTTGTCGCAGTGGCCGTGGGCCACCTGGCATGCCGCAGCACCACCCTGGCCGCTGGCGGCGCTGGGGGTGGCCGGTGCGGTGCTGGCGGTGCTGCAGGTGCCCGTGCCGTGGCGTTTGGCGGGCGCTCTGCTGGCATGGCCGGCCCTCGCTTTTGTACCGGCCCGGCCGCCCACCGGCACGTTCGACTTGTGGGTGCCCGATGTGGGGCAGGGCAGTGCGGTGCTGGTGCGTACGGCCCATCACAGCCTGTTGTTTGACGCCGGTGCGCGCTACCGTGGGGGCGGGGATGTGGGGGATCGGGTGTTGGTGCCCTGGCTGCGCCGGCTGGGCGAACGGCTGGACGCGGTGGTGGTGAGTCACCGCGACAGCGATCATGCCGGTGGTGTCGAATCGGTGTGGCGTGCCCAGCCGCAGGCAGGTGTACTGGCGTCTTACACGCTGGCCATGGGCGCTGCGCCGTTGCCTTGGCTGGAATCCCCTTTGTGCCAGGCGGGGCAACGTTGGCAATGGGACGGCGTGCGTTTCGAGGTGATGCATCCGACCGCTGCGGATTACGCGCGGCCTGGGTTGTCCAGCAACGCCATGTCGTGTGTTTTGCGTGTCCACAACGGCCAGCGGGTGGCCTGGTTGACCGGCGATGTGGGGCAAGACCAGGAGGTGGCGCTCGCGGCCCGTCACCCCGGCGAGCGGGCCGATGTGCTGATGGCCCCGCACCATGGCAGCCGCAGTTCGTCCAGCCCGGTGTGGCTGAACGAGCTGATGCCGACCTGGGTGTTGATACAGGCCGGTCATTTGAACCGCTTTGGCCACCCAGCGCCTGAGGTGCTGGCCCGCTATGAGGCGCGCGGTGCGGCTTGGCGCGAGTCGCCCAGCTGCGGCGAAATGCGCTGGCACAGCGGTGCACCTGACGAGGTTCGCTGCCACCGGGATGCCGCCCGGCGATACTGGCAATGGCGGGCACCGATCCAGCGGTCGGGCGCCCCCGATGAGACCGATGACAGCGAAGCGCAGGTGACGGGGTCAGGGGAAGAAGCCCGGTGAAACAGACGCCGGACCGCACAAGCTGGGCGACAGATGCACCAGCCTGGCGCGGTCCTTGCTATGCTCAAAACAGACAGGAGTGAGACCACATGCAACTGCAGCAATTCGACGAGATGTACACGGGGCCTGAGACCTTGCGCCCGCACTACAAGGCCTACGCGACCTGGCTGGCAGAACAACCGCCCGAGGTGATGGCGGCTCGGCGGGAAGAGGCGGAGTTGATTTTCCGCCGGGTGGGCATCACATTCGCCGTGTACGGCGCGAAGGACGAGGATGGCGCGGGCACCGAGCGCCTCATCCCCTTCGACCTCATTCCCCGCATCATCCCGGCGCACGAGTGGTCGTCGATGGAGAAAGGGCTGGTGCAGCGCGTCACTGCGCTCAACGCCTTCATCCACGACGTCTACCACGGGCAGGACATCATCAAGGCCGGCGTCATTCCGGCGGATCAGATCACGCAGAACGCCCAGTTCCGCCCCGAGATGGTGGGCGTGGACGTGCCCAACAAGATCTACTCCCACATCGCCGGCATCGACATCGTGCGGGCCCCGAACGCTACGGGCGAGGGCGAGTACTACGTGCTTGAAGACAACCTGCGGGTGCCCAGTGGTGTGAGCTACATGCTGGAAGACCGCAAGATGATGATGCGGCTTTTCCCAGAGCTGTTCGCGCAGAACCGGGTCGCACCGGTGGCCCATTACCCCGACCTGCTGCTGGAAACCCTGCGGGCCTCCAGCCCAGCCCACACCGCCGAACCCACGGTGGTGGTGCTCACGCCTGGCATGTACAACAGCGCCTACTTCGAACACGCATTCCTGGCGCAGCAGATGGGTGTGGAGCTGGTCGAAGGGCAAGACCTCTTCGTCAAGGACCACTTCGTCTATATGCGTACCACGCGCGGGCCGGTTCGGGTGGATGTGATCTACCGCCGGGTCGATGATGATTTTCTTGATCCCCTGGTGTTCCGCCCCACCAGCACCCTGGGCTGTGCTGGCCTGCTGGCCGCGTACCGCAAGGGCAACGTCACCATCTGCAACGCCATCGGCACCGGCGTGGCCGACGACAAGTCCATCTACCCCTACGTGCCGCAGATGATCGATTTCTACCTCGGCGAAAAACCCATTCTGAACAACGTGCCCACCTACATGGGCCGAAAGCCTGACGACCTCAAGTACATGCTCGACCACATGCAGGACCTGGTGGTCAAGGAAGTGCACGGCGCCGGTGGCTACGGCATGCTGGTGGGGCCAGCGGCCACCAAGGCCGAGGTCGAGGACTTCCGTCAGGCGGTCAAGGCCAAGCCCGACGGTTACATCGCTCAGCCCACGCTGAGCCTGTCCACCTGTCCCACCTATGTGCAAAGTGGTGTCGCCCCACGCCACATCGACCTGCGGCCCTTTGTGCTCTCGGGCAAGGAGGTGCAAATGGTGCCCGGCGGCCTGACGCGCGTGGCCCTCAAAGAGGGCTCGTTGGTCGTGAACTCGTCACAGGGTGGCGGTACAAAAGACACGTGGATTCTGGAAGATTGAGGAGACAAACGATGTTGTCACGAACCGCCGATCACCTGTTCTGGATGTCGCGCTACACCGAGCGCGCAGAGAACACCGCCCGCATGCTGGACGTCAACTACCAAACGTCCCTTTTGCCCCAGTCAGCCGCCGTGGCGCAGGTGGGCTGGGAGGGCTTGCTCACCATCAGCGAACTGATGCCCAGTTACCGCAGCCGCTACGGGCAAGGCGACGTCAAGCCCCGGGATGTGCTTGATTTCATGGTGCGCGATGAGGACAACCCCTCCAGCATCGTGTCTTGCCTGCGGGCCGCGCGCGAAAACGCGCGTGCCGTGCGAGGCGCCCTGACCACCGAACTCTGGGAAACACAGAACCAGACGTGGCTGGAGCTCACCCGCATGCTCAAGGGCAAAGAGTTTGAGCGCGATCCGGGGGCTTTTTTTGAATGGGTCAAGTTCCGCTCCCACCTCTCGCGTGGTGTGGCCATCGGCACGATGTTGCAGGACGAGGCGTTCCACTTCTACCGCATGGGCACTTTCCTGGAGCGTGCAGACAACACGGCGCGCCTGCTTGATGTGAAATTTCACGCGGTGCAAAGCGACTTTTTTGGTGCCGCCAGCGAGTTGGACCAAGAGTACGACTTCTACCACTGGAGTGCCATCCTGCGTTCGGTCAGCGGCTTTGAGGTTTACCGCAAGGTCTACCGCGACGTCATCAAACCCGAACGTGTGGCCGAGTTGCTCATCCTGCGCCCCGACATGCCGCGCAGTCTGCACGCCAGCATGAATGAACTGGTGAGCAACTTGGCCGTGGTGGCCAACGACCACTCGGGTGAGACCGAGCGCCGCGCCGGCAAACTGCGGGCCGACCTGCAGTACGGGCGCATCGACGAAATCCTGGCCACCGGCCTGCACGCCTTCCTCACGCAGTTCCTTGACCGTGTGAACGAGCTCGGCGGGCGCATCAGCCAGGATTTCCTGGTGCCCAGCCTCGACTGATGCCTCACCTCGGGGCCGGGGTTGCCACCGGTCTCGCGTTCGGCACAATACCGGGTAACCACGCGCATTGACGTGGTGTCAGGGAGTGTGTCTATGAAGGTGGTGGCTTGGAGACCGCTCGCCACAGCGGTGTTGCTTTTGGGTGGCCTGTTGCCATCTGCATGGTCAGCGTTGGTGCCGTCCGAGCCAGTGGTGGTGGGCGTGGAGGACGATTGCGCGCCATTCTCCTGGGTGGGCAAGAACGGGCAGCCGCAGGGCTACTCGGTGGAGGTGGTGCGCAAGGCCTTTGCTGAAATGAAAGTGCCACTGAAGCTGGTGGTCTTGCCCTTCGAGCGCTGCATGCGCGAGGCGCGTTTGGGCAAGGTGGCGGCCTGTTTTAACTCGATGTTCAACGAGGACACCGCCAAAGATTTCCTCCTGCACGACGCACCGATCTTCCATGAGCCGCTGGGCGTGCTGGCGCTGGCGTCTGCCCCGAGGAACCCAGTTGACCAACACGCCTTGCAAGGGCGTACCGTGGGTTACGTGCAGTCCTACCAATACCCCGACTGGTTCATGAAAAACACGGCCATCACGCGGGTGCCGGCACGCAGCGACAAGGCTTTGCTGCTCATGTTGGCCCGCGGGCGCGTGGATTTTGCGCTCTACGGCCCGACCATGGCCGCCTGGTACTTACAGACGGCTCCCGAATTGAACGGTGTGCGATTGCGCATGGTGGGGCAGGTGTCCAACGACGGGTTCGGGGTTGCGTTTTCACGTCGGCATGCGCAAGGCGAGGTATTGCGCCACAGCTTTGATCAGGCCCTGGTGAGACTGCAGGCCCAGGGCGCTTTCAAGGATTTGCGGCGCCAATATTTGCCCACACTGGAGCCTTGAGACCAGCCCTCGGCGGGCCGCTACCGGACGACCAGTGCCAACCGGCCGCCGGGAGCCTGTTGGCTGCGCATCGCATTTTTCGCACGATAATGAAAAATGTGCTTATCTGACGCAAGGCCTGGGAGGGCAGCATGAGACTGGGGGCTTGGGCATGGGCGGCGCTCGCGACGGCCCTGGGGGGGGTGGTAGCCGGAGTGGTGGTGGTTCGGTCGGTCGCGGCCGACCCGAAGGCTGCGCCACCGGTCGATGGTGCCGTGCCCATCATTGGGGTCGAAGACGACTGGCCACCTTTTGCCTGGACAGAAAACCCAGGACAAGCACCACGTGGCTACGCCGTGGAGGTGGTGCGACTGGTGTTTCGCGAAATGGGGGCTCCCGTGGACATCGTGGTCATGCCTTTTGGGCGTTGCATGCACGAAGCCAAAGTGGGAAAGATCGCCGGCTGCTTCAATTCTGTGTTCAGCGACGTCATACGCAAAGACTACCTGCTGCACTCCACGCCCTTGTTCAATGAGCCATTGGCGGTGCTCGCCCGGGCCTCAGCACCGCGTGAAACCATCGATGCCAAAGGACTGGAAGGCCGCACCGTGGGTTATGTCCATGGCTACCAGTACCCTGATTGGTTCATGAACAACAAATCCATCATCCGCGTAGCGGCTGCCGGAGATACCGCTTTACTGCTCATGTTGGAGCGTGGCCGCATCGACTTGGCCATGACCGGCGCGACGGTGGCCGCCTGGCGGCTGCAGACCAACCCCGATCTTCGGGATCTGAAAGTTCGCATGGTGGGGCAGGTCTCGAACGATGGTTTTGGTGTGGCCTTTTCGAAGCGGCACCCGCATGGTGAGGTGTTGCGCCGTGGCTTCGACCAGGCGCTGCTCAAATTGCAGGCCACCGACGGTTTGCGAGAACTGCAACGCAAGCACCTGCCTTTGCTGGCGCAGTGACCAGCGGTGACTGGCAACGTCCACGCGGCGGGGTTCAGCTCAACTCGACTGCCGCGGCCTGAGTGGCCGATTGTTCTTTCGGTGTCTCGTGCTGCTCCCAGGCTTGCTTGAGCGCAAAACGAAGGCGGAAGGTCACGCCGCGCTGGTTGGCAGACCAGAAATCGAGCTGTCCGGCCATTTTTTGGGTGACCAGGTTGTAGACGATGTTCAAGCCCAGGCCGGTGCCGCCCCTGCCGCGCCGGGTGGTGAAAAGGGGTTCAAAAATGCGGTTGTGCAGTGCCGCTGGCACGCCCACACCGTTGTCGCGGTAAATCACTTCCACCTGGCCGTCGGTTTCGCTCAGCTCGATGGCGATCTGCGGCTGGGCCACGCCTTCAAAAGCGTGCCGGACGCTGTTCATGATGAGGTTGGTCAGCACTTGCATGAGGACGCCCGGATAGCCCGTGCCCATCAATGTCACAGGGCCGTCGAAACGGGGCACAACGGGGATTTTTTTGGTTTCCGGGTGCAGGCTGGCGATCAGCGCACGTGTGGTCTGGGCGATGTCGTACTCGCACAGTGTTTCGTCGGCCTGGTTGGCTGCTGCCTGTTTGAAGTCCCGAACCAATTTGGCCGCTCTTGACAGGTTGCCCACCACAATGAGCTGACCTTCGTGAGCCTCCCGCATCAGTGCCGCGAATGCTTCGCGCGTGAGGCTGTCGGTTTGAAAGTGGTCACGGATCGAATCGAGCGCCTCGCTCACAACTGAGGAGGCCGTCACCGCGATACCCAGCGGCGTGTTCACCTCGTGCGCCACGCCAGCCACCAGCGTGCCCAGCGAGGCCAGCCTTTCGTTGTTGATCAACTGGTCGCGCGCATTCTGGAGCTGATCCAGACTCTGGCTGAGCTCACGGGTACGCTCTGCCACCGTCAGCTCGAGTTGATCGGAGTAGGTGTTGAGGCGCAACTCAGCCTCGCGCAGTTGGGTGAGCAAACGGTCGATGGAGCCCAGGTGCTGGTTGGCGATGGCGGCCAGTTGGCCGATTTCGGTCATCTCATGGCCCGCTGGTACCACCAAACGGGCCGATTCGGGCCTGTCCACGTCGGCTGACTGGATGGACTGGATGATGTTGGCCAGGGGACGGCGCAGGACGCGATCGTAGGTCAGCAGCAACAGCGCTGCCAGCACGAGCGCGTAAAGCATGGTGCCGACGAGGATGGCTCCGGCACGTCCGAGAAATGCATCGGCCTCCGCGTGGGTGTCGTAAGTGATCTGGATCTCGCCCAGCCACTGGAACTCCCGTCCCGGCGGTGAATGAATGGACCAGACGTACTGGCGTGCCGGACCGAACAGCAGGTCGTTGAGCCAGGGCTGTCCGTGCGTTCGTTTTGGGCCGGTGGCCTCTGCCAAAACCGAGCCATCGTCCAGCACCACCCGCGCCTCGCGGATGTAGGGGAGCGTCAACAAACCAGCCAGGACGTCCGAGACACGGTCCTGATCCATCCCGTAGACGCTGGCGTCCAGTGGCTCTTGTGTCATGCCGCGCACTGTGGCGAGATTGTCAGCGGGCAGCTGCCGCACCTGATGGAGGTCGTACGCGACCTGCATCAGACTGATGAGCAGCCCCACCGTCCAGGCGACGATCAGGATGGACTTGACCAGCAACCTGGACAAAGACCGCCGTGTAGGGTCTTGGGTCAACGGCGGCATGGCACGTGCGCAGCCAGTGATGACGATGCTCAGAGGGTGGTGGCGGTGTCTGGCCAGGCGGCACTCAGCGCGTCCAACCACGCGTTCAGGCTGGCTTGTTGCTGTGGGCTCAGGCGCTGCAGTGCGCCCTCATGCACCCCGATGCGTGGCTTGGTGCTGCCGGGCGCAGCGGGTGATGGCAGGCTCAGCTCGGCGGCGTCGATCTGGAAGCCCGAACGCAACAACGCCTTGGCTTGGAGCCCGGCATCTTGTGGGTTTGCGGCGCGCAGCGCAGGCAATTCGCGCATCAGCCTCAGCATGTTGGCCATTTGCATGTCTTTATCGGCCAGGGCGCGGTAATTGCGAAGCGACGTATACAGCACGCTGCGCAACTTCAAGGTGGTGAGTTCGGTTTTTTCCTTGTACGCGTCGATGTCGAATTGGCGGATCACCTGCTCCTCGGGCGCAAGGCCGGCCTGGCCGGTGCGCAACACGAGGCGGGTGAGCGGGCTCAGGTCTGTCTCGCGCAGCCAGCGCACCAGCTCCAAGCCCGCGTGTTCGGTCTCCATGACCACATCGACCACGGCCAGGGCGATGTCTTTGCGCGTCTGGAACACCTGCTGCGCCTCGCGGGCCGAGTAGGCCGACAGCAACTCCAGCCCACGTTGCTGGAACTCAAACTTGCGCAAGGCCAAGCGGGTCACGTCGTGCACTTCTGCATCGTCGTCCACCAGCAGGACGCACCACGGGACGGTCGCGGCCCGGGGCGCCGGTGAAGGCGCTGGTGCTGTCGCAAAAAACTCCATGTCCACTCCCAAAATATTGCTGTTTTTCAAGCGCGGGAGTGTCAGTCAAGTGCCGTTTGTCGGCAATTTTTGTTAATCGACGGGTTTGGGCTTTGACATTTGGGCGGACCGCTCGCGCGCCACCGTTTGACCCAGCTCGATCACCGCCAACGCGTAGTAGCTGCTCCAGTTGTAGCGCGTGATGGTGTAGAAGTTGTCGGTGCCGATCACATAGCTCGGCGGCGCGCCGCCTGCGGCGGGATCGCCGTTGTGCAGCTGTACCAGCGCCAACAGGCCCGGATGGCGCTGTGCATCCTCGTCCAGCCGAACGCCTTTGGCCTGCAGCGTGGTCACGCTAAAGCTGGGCAGGATGTCTGGTGCGAGCAGTGTGTCGAGGTCGAGCGTGGCTTCATCGAAGCGCGCAGGGTAGTGGGTGGGCATGCCACTTTGCCAGCCGTAGGCTTTGAGGTAGTGGGCCACCGAGCCGATGGCATCGGCCGGACTGCCTTGCAGGTCGATTTTGCCGTCGCCGTCGAAATCGACCGCAAAGCGTTCCCAGCTCGTGGGCATGAACTGGGGCAGGCCCATGGCGCCGGCGTAGCTGCCGCGCCATTGGGCGGGGGCCACACCCTGGCGTTTTGACAGCAGCAGCAATTGCGCCAGTTCACCCTGAAAGTACTCCGTGCGGGCGGCGGCACGCGGGTGGCTTGGGGGAAAGTCGAACGCCAGCGTGGCCAGGGCATCCAGCACGCGGAAGTTGCCCGTGTGACGGCCGTACAGCGTTTCTACGCCGATGATGCCCACGACCAGTTCGGCTGGCACGCCGTATTCGGTCTCTGCGCGTGCCAGGGCTTCGCTGTGGGTTTGCCAAAACCGCAGACCGGCTTGCACCCGCACCGGTTCGATGAAGCGCGCGCGGTAGGCTGCCCAGTTTTTTGCTGCCGGACTGGGCGGGGGGGCGATAAGTTTAAGCACCGCTGGCACACGCTCGGCTTGGCCAATCTGTTGGCGCACCCACTGTGGGTCCAGCCCGTGGCGGGCGGCCACTTGGTCGGCAAACGCCATGGCGGCGCTGTGCGCAGCGTAGCGGAAGGCGGGGGCCGTGCGTTCGCGTTGCGCTTTTTTGCTGGTCGGCGTGGTGTTGGCCGCTGCCAGGGGTGACACAGCGGTCATCAGGCCCATGAGTGCGGTGCCAATGACGACGCAAGTGGCGCGGCGGGCGGCGAGGCGACGTGGGTGGGCGGTAGAGGTTTGGTGGGCCATGGCAATCGTCTGAATTCGCGTTCAAGTGTAGCCAGCGCTCGCTGGTCTTCTGGGGCCGACGAGCAGTCGTGCTACCGTGGCACACTCAATTGCCATGAATCGCCCGCTCGTTTCGATCTTTGGCTGCTTCGCTGGTCTGCTTCTTGTGCTTGCGCTGCCACTCCATGCCGAGGTCATCAAGATCTACGGCAGCGATCAATTTCCGCCTGTGTCCTACTTGAAAAACGGCATGCCGGCGGGCGTGTTTCCGACCCTCCTCTCGCGCCTGGAAAAGGAAACTGGCGATCGGTATGACGTTGAGCTTGTGCCGTGGGCGCGCGCCATCTGGATGGCACAGCGAGGTCGCGGTGCGGTGGCCAACATTTCTTGGACCGTCGAGCGGACAAAGCAGTTTGACTACTCGGTGCCGATCTACCCGGCCGAGGTCGTGCTCGTGGTGAGGAAGGGACGTGAATTCCGCTTCGATTCGCTGGACGATTTGAAAGGCAAGGTGATAGGCGTGGGACTCTCATCCAGTTACCGCGACGAGGTCGACGCGGCAGTTGCCCGTGGCGATATCTTGATCGACCCAGATCCGAACCAGTTCAACCGAATGCGCAAGTTGTTGTCCGGCCGGACCGATGGCAGCTTTTTCGGAGCCGGATGGATTGGCGTGAAGTGGATGATTGAGTCGACGCCCGAATTCCGGGACCGGATCGATGACTTTGTCGTCTTGCCCAAGGTCGTTGCTGTCGATCCGCTGCACCTCGCGATCCCGAAATCGATGAACAAGACCGAGGCCCTGCAGCGCTTGAACCGGGCTTACACCAAGCTGAAAGAGCGCGGCGAGCTCGCCGACCTGCTGCCGCGCTGAGCAAAACCCTGGATTGCGGCCAAACCGTCATCCAGAGGCCCGCTTTTTCCGTTTGTCTGATGCAGGCGCCGCGCGGTAACGCTGCGTTTCCAAGTCCATGAGCCAGCGGTGCCGCTCCGCGCGCTCTTCGGGGGTGAGGTGTGCGGGCAGCTGTTGTGCCAGTTGGCGTGGCGTGCTGTTGAATGCCACGTCCACGCCTTCGCGCCGCAGGCGCGTGCGTGCGCGCTCCAGCTGGCGCAACCATGGGTCGGCGTGGTGGCGCTCCCAGAGGGTCCAGAGGGCACCCAGGGCGGCGGCTCCCACCACCACAGCCACCAGGGCGTGGAGGAGGTCGGTCCAGTCGGTGGCCTCAAGACCCAGCCGGCGCAGCAGGTCGAACTGGCGGCTCTGGGTGTAGTTGAGCACCCACTGGTTCCAGCGGTTGTTGGCGGCCTCCCACAGCGCGCGCAGGCGGGCGGCCATGTCGGGGCCCACGGTCAGCATGGCGGCGGCCAGCAGGCCGGGTTCGGGCCGCAGCCGCAGCAGGGTGCCAGTGCGCCCGGGCGCTACCGACGAGGTGGGGTCGACGCGCACCCATCCACGCCCGGCCAGCCAGACCTCGGCCCAGGCATGGGCGTCGCTCTGGCGCACGGTCCAGAACCCGTCCACCGAGTTGACCTCGCCGCCCTGGTAGCCGGTCACGATGCGTGCCGGGATGTCGAGTGCGCGCATCAGCACCACAAAGCTGGAAGCGATGTGTTCGCAGAAGCCGGCCTTGCGGTCGAACCAGAACTCGTCGGCCGTGTGCTGGCCGTAGAGGCCCGGGTCCAGGGTGTAGGTGTAGCCACCGGTGCGCAGGCGTTCGAGCACCTGATCCACCATCTGCTGGGCCGTTGCGTTGGGCGTGTTCTGGCGCAGACTTTGGGCGAGTGCGAGGGTGCGGGGGTTGAAGCCAGGTGGCAGGTCCACGTGCTCCTGCAGGCCCAGCACAGCCTGCTGAGGCCCGTACTGGAAGTCCACAAAACTCTGGGCCTCGTAGCGCAGCAGGTCGGTCACGGGCCGGCGCAGCAGCCATTGCAGGTCGGACGTGCGAACAAGGTCCTGCGGGCCCAGGTTGGGCCCCGTAGGCGCCTCGGTGGCGGCATCCAACACCAGCAGCCAGGGGCGGTTGCTGGGTTCCAGCGTGGCTTGGTAGCGCACAGCAGGGCCCTGAGTGACCAGCGCCGCGCCCATGCCGCGGCTGGGCAGCAGGCTGTCCGCAGCAGGTTGCCAGGTGCGACCATCAAACCGGCTCAATACCGGCCCCCGGAAGTACAGCGTGCGTTGAGGGGGCGGCCGGTCTTCGAAGCGCAGGCGCATGACGATGCTGTCGTCCAACGCCAGCGAGGCGATGCTGCCGACGTTCATGGTGGGCGACAAGCCACTGCGGCCGGTCATTCCATCGCTGGGAATGCCCCACAGCGGCGCCATGCGAGGGAACAGCATGAACAGCACCAGCATGATGGGCGCACCCAACAAGGCCATGCCGCCCGCCAGCCGCGCGGCCGACCACAGCGGCGGATGCCCCACAGGCATGTGGGCGTTGACCAGCGCCGTCAGCAGCCCCCACAGCGCCAGCAGGATGCCCACCGCCGTGAGCAGGGACTGCGAATAGAAAAAGTGCGTCAAGAGGGTGAAAAACGACAGGAAGAACACCACAAAAGCGTCGCGGCGGGCACGCAGCTCCAGTGTCTTGAGGGCCAGCAGCACCACGATGAGCGTGACCCCGGCGTCGCGGCCGAGGATGGTGCGGTGGGTGGCGTAAGTGGCCCCCACCGCCAGCGCAAGCAGCGCCACCCGTGTCCACAGACCGGGCAGGGGGCGCAGCCGGACGGTGAGGTAGGCGCGCCAGCCCAGCAGGGCGGCGGTGAGGCCCAGGCACCACGGTGGGATGTGCGCGGCCTGCATGACCACGACCCAGCCGATCACGGCGAGCAAGAACAGGGTGTCGCGCACTTCGCGTGGCAGGCCTGCCAGGGGGACGGTGACGCGTTTCAGCACAGCGCGAGTGCCTCCAGGCAACGCCGTTGGTGGGCCGGGCCCTGGTCGGGCGGGATCTCGAGCTGGGGCAGGCGCAGGCCATAGTCCAGCCCCAGGCGCTCGGCGGCCAACACCCAGGCGCAGACGCGGGACAGACGGCGTTCGATGTCGGCGCCTCCACACTGCGCGAGGTCCAGCCACAGCTCGTGGGTCTGGAGGTGCGCGGCCTGGTCGCGGCTCACCAGCTCATCGCGGCCCGCCGCCCAGAGTTGAGCGGCTTTTTTCCAGGCCACGGCTTTCATGGGGTCGCCCCGGCGGTAGCTGCGCACGCCATCGAATTCACCGCTGGTGCGGGCGTGCCGCGCATTCACGCCCCCCGGCCGGGGCTCGCCCGGGGGAAGCGGCGGCGCGGGCGTCTCGGGTGCGGGGTACACCAGCAACTCGGCCGCTGGGCGCCAGTAGGTCCAGACGCGGAAGGTGCCGAGCGGAAAACCCGTCTGGGCCGTGAGCCGGGGCAGCGCGTGGCGACCCCGACCAGGCGGCGCCCAGCCCACCTGCACACGTGCGCTGCCTCGGGCAGGCACATCGGTCCAGCTCCAGTGGTTCGTGCCGGCCTCGCCCAACGCAATGCCGTGGCGGGCGCGGCCCGGGTTGTCCAGGGTGATGTTGATAAGGGCGTTCTGGCGGGCAAAACAGGGCTCGGGTGGCTCGAGGCGGAGTTGCAGGCCGCGCAGGTTGCCGTGGCACACATGCATGCCCACGATGCTGCAGCCCAGCAGCAAAAAGGTGAGCAGGTAACCCAGGTTGAGCTGGTAGTTGATGCTGCCCACCAACAAGAGCAGCAAAGTCAGGCCCAACATCAGCCCCGCGCGCGTGGGCAAAATGTAGACGTTGCGGTGGGTCAACTGCAACTGGTCGGAACGTGGCAGCCGGTTGATGAACCAGCGCGTGAGGCGGCTTCGCAGCCCGAAGCGCTCCGGGGCGGGTGTCACGGCAGTGCCACGGCGGCGATCATCGCGCGCACCTGTTCCAGCGGGCCACGCCCGGCGTCGCCGGTCACCACCAGGCGGTGGGCGATGGTATGTGGCAGCACGGCGGTGATGTCGTCGGGCGCCACGTAGTCGCGGTGGTCCAGCCAGGCCTGGGCCTTGGCCGCTTTCAGCACGGCCAGTGCGGCGCGTGGGCTCAAGCCTTGCACAAACCAGCGTCCGGAGCGGGTGGCGGCCACCAGTTCTTGCAGGTAATTCAGCACCGCATCGGCGGTGTGCACGGCCAGCACCGCTTTTTGCGCCGTGCGCAGGCCCGCCAGGTTCATCACGGGCTGCAGGCTGCTCAGCATGTCGCGCCGGTCTTCGCCCCGCAGCAGCGCGCGCTCGGCCGCGCGGTCTGGGTAACCCAGCGAGAGGCGCATGTGGAAGCGGTCGAGCTGGGACTCTGGTAGGGCATAGGTGCCCAGTTGGTCATGTGGGTTCTGGGTGGCGATGACAAAAAAAGGCTCGGGCAAAGGGCGCGTCTCGCCTTCCACGGTCACCTGTTTCTCTTCCATGGCTTCCAGCAAGGCGCTTTGGGTCTTGGGGCTGGCGCGGTTGATTTCGTCGGCCAGCAGAACTTGCGCAAACACCGGGCCGGGGTGGAACACAAACCCCTGTTTTTCACGCTCATAGATGGACACGCCGCTGAGGTCGCTGGGCATCAGGTCGGCGGTGAACTGCACGCGTGAAAACTGCAATCCGAAGCAGCGGGCGAGGGCGTGTGCCAGAGTGGTCTTGCCCACCCCCGGCACATCTTCGATCAGCAGATGGCCGCCCGCCAGCAGGCAGGCCACGCCGTCATGTACTTGGTCAGGTTTGCCCAAGATGACCGTGTTAAGCTGGTTCAGCAGATCGTGAATTTGTCGGCGTGTGTCGTCCATGCCGGCACCATAGCGGAAATTTGTTGCCATGAAGCCGACCGGATATTTCACCCACACCCTGTTCAGGCGTCATGAGATGGGCGAGGGCCATCCCGAATGCCCCCAGCGCCTGGACGCCATCGAAGACCGGCTGCTGATCACGGGCTTGGACCACGCCCTGGAGCGCAGGGAACCCACCCCGGCGGCGCTGTCGGACGTTGAACTGGCGCACGACCGCATGCATGTGGCCGCTCTGCGGGGCTTGAGCGACCGCCTCATCGAAGACATGCAAGCGGGTGGCCCCACCCACGCCAACATCGACCCGGACACCTCCATCAACTGCCACACCTGGGAGGCTGCGCTGATGGCAGCCGGCGCGGCCATTGACGCCACGGATGCGGTGATGGCGGGTGAACTGGAAAACGCCTTTTGTGCCGTGCGCCCGCCCGGTCACCATGCCTGCCACAACAAGGCCATGGGTTTTTGTTTCTTCAACAACGTGGCGATCGCCGCCAAATACGCGCTGGCTCGGCATGGGCTCAAGCGCGTGGCCATCATTGACTTCGATGTGCACCACGGCAACGGCACCGAGGACATCGTGGCCGGCGATGAGCGCATCCTGATGTGCAGCTTTTACCAGCACCCGTTCTACCCGGAGTGCGAACACTCGAACGCCCCCAACCTGGTCAACTTGCCGGTGCCGGCCTACACGCGCGGCATGGACGTGCGCGAGCTGATCGACATGATGTGGCTGCCCCGCTTGGAGGCCTTCCGGCCGCAGATGATTTTCATCAGTGCCGGTTTTGATGCCCACCGCGAAGACGACATGGGCCAGATGGGCTTGGTCGAGAACGACTACATCTGGATCACCGAGCGCATCAAGCAGGTGGCCGACCGCCATGCCAAGGGCCGCATCGTGAGCTGCCTCGAAGGGGGCTACAACCTGAGCGCCCTGGCGCGCAGCGTGGAGGCGCACCTGCGGGTGCTCGCTGACGTCTGAGGCACCCGGCGTCACCCTGTGGTCATGGGGCTTGGGTCACAATTCAAGGATGACCCAAGCCACCGACTCTGACACCCCTTTGTGGCACACCCGCGATGCGCGGGGCGTGCACACATTGACGCTCAACACCCCTCAGTCGTACAACGTGCTCAGCGAGGCCATGCTGCATGCCCTGCAGCATGCGCTGGAAGAGGTGGCCCGAGACGACCACGCCCGCGTGGTGGTGCTTGCGGCTGCTGGCAAGGCGTTTTGTGCCGGCCACAACCTCAAGGAAATGCGCGCCCAGCCGGAGCTGGCCTACTACCAGCGCCTGTTTGCCCAGTGCACGCGGGTGATGTTGTCCATCCAGAAGCTGGCTGTTCCCGTCATCGCTCGCGTCCAGGGCCTGGCCACCGCGGCCGGTTGCCAACTGGTGGCGCAATGCGATCTGGCGGTGGCAGCCGATTCCTCGAGCTTCGGCGTGAACGGCATCGACGTCGGCCTGTTCTGCGCCACACCCAGTGTGCCCCTGGTGCGCAACATGCCAGCCAAACAGGCGATGGAGATGCTGTTGACGGGCGAATTCATCGATGCCCACACGGCCCAAAGCCGGGGTTTGGTCAATCGGGTGGTGCCTGCCGATGCGCTCGATGCCGAGTTGGAGCGCATGGTATGCGCCATCCTCTCCAAGCCCCGAGAAGCCGTGGCCATCGGCAAGGCCCTTTTTTACCAGCAGCGCGAAACGGGCATCGAAGCCGCCTACCAACTGGCAGGCCAGACCATGGCTTGCAACATGGTGCACGAGGTAGCGCAGGAGGGCGTGTTGGCCTTCGTTGAAAAGCGTGAGCCCAGTTGGCGAGCTGTCACGTCGGGCGAGGGGCAGGCATGAACGGCGCCCGTCCGATCGACGATTTTTCCGAGTGGCTGGCAGGCTTTTCCCAGCCCGGGGTACTGACCGAGCTGTTCGCGCTGGCTGTGTGCGTGGCCTTGGCGCTCGGCATCGCCGCCGCGTTGCGTCGCTCCCTGGGTGCCGGCCGCGACCCGCGTTCGGTGTGGTTTGGCCGCCAGTTGGTGGATGGTGCGTTGTTTCCGCTGTTGCTGCTGGGCCTGGCCTACGTGGCGCGAAACCTGGTCATGAAGTCCGTACCGCTGGCGGCTTTCAAGGTCGCCGTACCGGTGCTGGTGTCGCTGGTGGTCATCCGTGTCGGCGTCAAGGTGATGCGCGCCGCGTTCGAGGAAACCGCCTGGGTGCGTGCGGTCGAGCGCACCATTTCTTGGGTGGCCTGGTTGGGCATGGTGCTGTGGGTGAGTGGCCTGTTGCCGGTGGTGCTGGCCGAGATGGACCAGATCGCCTGGAAGGTGGGCGCCAGCAAGATCACTTTGCGCAATGTGGTCGAAGGTGCCATCACGGCGGGCGGTGTGCTCATCCTCAGCCTGTGGGTGTCATCCGCCATCGAAGCCCGCTTGCTGCGCTCGGCCGTGGGGGGCGAGCTCTCGCTGCGAAAGGCCATTAGCAATGCCACCCGTGCGTTGCTCTTGTTTGTGGGGCTGCTGATGGCGCTCACGGCCGTGGGCATTGACCTCACCGCCTTGTCGGTGCTGGGGGGCGCGGTGGGGGTGGGCATTGGCCTGGGCCTGCAGAAACTTGCTGCCAACTACGTCAGTGGTTTTGTCATCCTGGCCGAGCGGAGCATGCGCATCGGCGACATCGTGCGCGTGGACACCTTCGAAGGTCGCATCACCGATATCAACGCCCGTTACACCGTGATCCGCTCGCTGGCGGGCCGCGAGGCCATCGTGCCGAATGAGACCTTGATCACGAGCCGGGTCGAAAACCTCTCCTTGGCCGACCCTCGGGTCTGGCAGTCCACCGTGGTGTCGGTGGCCTACGACAGTGACGTCGAGCAGGTGACGCGTTTGCTGTTGGACGCTGCCTCCTCGCCGACCCGGGTCTTGAAAGACCCGGCGCCGTCCGTCGCCATGACGGCTTTTGGAGCCGACGGGCTGGAGTTCACCGTGGGCTATTGGATAGCAGACCCCGAAAACGGCCAAAACAACCTCAAGTCGGAGATCAACCATGCCATCTTGCGGTCCTTCCGCGCCCATGGCATCGAAATTCCGTTCCCCCAGCGTGTCATGCATGTGGTGAACCCCGCACCCCCGCCACCCATCGCACCGGTCTGAGCCGAGGTGGGTCAAAATCCTGTGCTTGGTCGTGGTCACACCGTATAATCACGAAAAAAGCACGGTCGTTCGTTTTTTGTGTTTGGCGCGTTCTACAATCGCCAGCGAAGTTGACGTTAACGTAAACGTAAATTTGATGGCACGTTTTTTTGCAACCTTTCAGGAGCCGCAGGTATGAAAGTCTTGGTCCCCGTCAAACGCGTGGTGGACTACAACGTGAAGGTCCGGGTGAAGTCGGACGGCACGGGTGTGGACATCGCCAACGTGAAGATGAGCATGAACCCGTTTGACGAGATCGCCGTCGAAGAAGCGGTGCGCCTGAAAGAAAAAGGCGTGGTCACCGAAGTGATCGCCGTCTCCTGTGGTGTGACCCAGTGCCAGGAAACCCTGCGCACCGCCATGGCCATCGGCGCCGATCGCGCCATCCTGGTCGAAACGGATGCCGAACTGCAGCCCCTGGCCGTGGCCAAGCTGCTCAAGGCCCTGGTGGATAAAGAACAACCCGGCCTGGTCATCCTGGGCAAACAGGCCATCGACGACGACGCCAACCAGACCGGCCAGATGCTCGCCGCCCTGGCCGACCTGCCACACCGCACCTTCGCGAGCAAGGTCGAAGTGGCTGGAGACAAGGTGAATGTGACCCGCGAAGTGGACGGTGGCCTGGAAACCGTGGCTCTGTCCATCCCAGCTGTCATCACCACCGACTTGCGCCTGAACGAGCCGCGTTACGTGACGCTGCCCAACATCATGAAGGCCAAGAAGAAGCAACTCGACGTGGTCAAGCCCGCCGATCTGGGGGTGGATGTGACGCCGCGCCTCAAAACGATCAAGGTGGCCGAGCCCGCCGGGCGCAAGGCCGGCATCAAGGTGGCCGATGTCGCCGCCCTCGTCGACAAACTGAAAAACGAAGCCAAGGTGATCTGACCATGACAGCACTTGTTATTGCCGAACACGACAACGCCAGCATCAAAGGCGCCACCCTCAACACCGTGACCGCAGCCCTGGCCTGCGGGGGTGAGGTGCACGTGCTGGTGGCCGGGCACAACGCCGCTGCCGCTGCCGCACAAGCCGCGCAGATCGCCGGCGTGAGCAAAGTCATCCACGCCGACGACGCGGGCCTGGCCCACGGCCTGGCCGAGAACGTGGCCGCGCAAGTCCTGGCCATCGCCTCAGGCTACAGCCACATCCTGTTCCCGGCCACCGCCAGCGGCAAGAACACCGCCCCGCGTGTGGCGGCCAAGCTGGACGTGGCCCAGGTCAGCGACATCACCAAGGTGATTGCCGCCGACACCTTTGAGCGCCCGATCTACGCGGGCAACGCCATTGCCACCGTTCAAAGCCTGGACGCCACCAAGGTGCTGACCGTGCGCACCACCGGATTTGACGCCGCAGCGGCCAGCGGTGGCAGCGCGGCAGTGGAAAGCGCAGCCGCACAACCTGCCAGTGGCAAGAGCGCGTTTGTGGGCAACGAGATCGCCAAGAGCGAGCGGCCCGAACTGACCGCCGCCAAGATCATCGTCTCCGGTGGTCGGGCGCTGGGTTCCAGCGAGAAGTTCAATGAAGTCATGACCCCGCTGGCGGACAAACTGGGCGCGGCGATTGGTGCGAGCCGTGCGGCGGTGGACGCGGGCTACGCGGCCAACGACTTGCAGGTGGGCCAGACGGGCAAGATCGTGGCGCCGCAGCTCTACATCGCAGCGGGCATCAGCGGCGCCATCCAGCACTTGGCGGGCATGAAGGACTCCAAGGTGATCGTGGCGATCAACAAGGACCCGGAAGCCCCCATCTTCTCGGTGGCCGACTACGGCCTGGAGGCGGATCTGTTCACGGCTGTGCCGGAGCTGGTCACGGCCATTTGATAGGTCATCAAGTTGACCGGGCGCCGCAAAGCTTGTTGTCGCGCTCGGTCGAGAGAGACCAGAACTGAACTGAAACGACCTGAAACGGCGCTGGAGGATTGTCACACCAGAGATCGTGACGATCTTCTGCCTGCAGGTTCAGAGCCCGTTGGCCAACTTCGGCATGCGTCTCTGCCGCTATCGCTGCAAAACTCCATGAAGCCTATTTGCCAACGAACCGGGCATTGCGCTTTTCCTGGAAGGCGAGGCGACCCTCAGCAAAGTCCTGGCTCTTGACCGTCAGCGCCTCCCGGGCCCGCATGGCTTCGATGTCTATCTGACCGGCGGCAATCTCGTTGAGCGAGCGCTTGGTGGCCTGCACCGCCAGCGGCGCCAGGCCGGCAATCTCACCCACCAGCTGGCTGACGGTGGCGTCGAAGCCTTCAGCGTCAACCAATGCCTCCAGGCAACCCATTTGCCACAGCCGCTCGGCGCTGAAAGGCCGCGCCGACAGAAA
>DASUIK010000286.1:0-2511 GCA_036279795.1 Burkholderiaceae bacterium
TGCTGGACCAGTTGCGCGCCGCTGCCAAAGCCCAAGCCGCCGCCCACAGCGCCACGCCCGCCACTGAAGCCACCGTGCAAGGCCCCTACTACTGGGAGGGTGCGCCCGTGTTGCCTTGTGGCTCCAACATCGCGCCCGGCGTCAAGGGCGAGCCCACTTTCTACAGTGGCCGCGTCACCGACACCACAGGCCAGCCCATCGCGGGTGCCACCTTGGACATCTGGAGTGGCGACGGTGAAGGCAACTACGACATGCAGTTGCCGGGTGACGAGATGGCCGCCCGCGCGCGCATCCAGACCGATGCCCAGGGGCGTTACTGGTTCTGGTCCATCAAGCCCAGTTACTACCCGGTGCCGGTGGACGGCCCCGTGGGCCGCATGCTCGACGCCATGGGGCGCCACCCCAACCGCCCGGGCCACATCCACATGATGGTCTACGCCCCCGGCCACGTGAAGCTCACCACCCACCTCTTCGTGGCCAACAGCCCCTACATCGACTCCGATGCCGTCTTCGGCGTGCGACCCAGCCTGATCGTGGACTTTGAACAGCACCCTGCGGGCCAGGCCCCTGACGGCAGCCAGCAGGCCCAGCCCTACTGGTCGGCGCACTACGACTTCCGCCTCGACACCCAAGCCGCCTGAAAGCAGAGCCCCATGAAAATCGGCAAATCCACCGTCCCCCACACGGCCATCTGCACGTCCGACGAAAACACCATCGTCGTGCGCGGCCTCAACCTCTGCGACGACCTGATCGGTCACCTGTCTTTCGCGGACTACTTCTTCCTCCTGCTCACCGGCAACAAGCCCGATGCAGCGTGCAGCGCCGTGCTCAACGCCACCCTGGTGGCCATTGCCGAGCACGGTTTTGTGCCCAGCGTGCAGGCCAGCCGCATGACCTACGCCGCCGCGCCCGACGCGCTGCAAGGCGCGGTGGCCGCCGGCATCCTGGGCTGTGGTTCGGTCATCCTGGGGGCCTCCGAAACGGCGGGCAAACTGTTTGCCGAGGTGGCCGCGCGGGTGGATGGTGGCGTGTCGCTGGATGACGCGGCCCACGCCGTCATCAGCGAACTCAAGGCCAGCCGCAGCCCCATCCCCGGCTATGGCCACCCGTTGCACAAAGCGCGCGATCCGCGTGTGGACCGCCTGATTGCGGTGGCCACGCAGGCCGGTGCCAACCTGCGCTATGTGCAGATTGCGCAGGCCATCGAGCGCGTAATCCCCGGCATCACCGGCAAGGACCTGCGCATGAACGTGTCGGCCGCCATCCCGGCGGTGTTGATGGGCGTGGGCTTCCCGGTGCGTTCGCTGCGGGGTGTTCCCATCCTGGCGCGCACCGCCGGCCTCATCGCCCACCTGGCCGAAGAGGCCGAGACGCCGGCCGGGTTTGCGCTGTCCTACCAGGCCACCCGCGAGCTGCAATACGACGGCGAAGTGCCCGCCGGATTTGGAGGCAAGGCATGAAGCGGCGCGCGCTGATCGCTGCGGCGGCGCTGGCCGCTGGTGCCGCCGTGGCGCAAACGCCGGGCGCCCGGCCTGTGCGGCTGGTGGTGCCCTTTGGCGCCGGCACCTCCACCGACATCGTGGGCCGTGTGTTGGCCGACGCGTTGGGGCGGCAATGGGGCCAGGCGGTGATCGTGGACAACAAACCCGGTGCGGGCGGCACCATCGGAAGCGACCTGGTGGCCAAGGCCGCTGGCGATGGCCAGACCTTGCTGCTGGGCACGGTGGGCACGCATGCTATCAACGCCTCGCTGTTCAAGCGCCTGAGCTACGACCCGGTGCGCGATTTTGTGCCACTGGCTTTTGTGGGTGCCACACCCACCTTGCTGGTGGTGCCCGCGCAGTCGCCCTGGAAAAGCCTGGCCGACCTGCGGGCCGCCAGCGGCGACCGCGTCAACTTTGCCTCTGCGGGCAACGGCACCTCGGGCCACCTGGCCGGCGAGTTGGTGAACGCCCGCCTGAACAAAAGTTTCCAGCACGTGCCCTACCGCGACGGCGCCCAGGCGCTGACCGAGCTGGTGGCCGGCAACGTGCAGTTCATGTTCTACCACCCGGCGGCGGTGCTGCCCCACATCCGCTCGGGCAAGCTGCGTGCGCTGGGGGTGTCCAGCGCCAAACGCAGCGCGGCTGCGCCCGAGGTGCCGACGCTGATCGAGCAAGGCGTGTCGGGCTTCGACTTGGTCGCCTGGTTCATGTTGTACGCCCCGTCGGGCCTGAGCGCCGCGCAGCGCGACAGCCTGCGCGAGGCCATGCAGCAGGTGCTGGCCAAGCCCGAGGTGCGCGAAAAACTCACGGCCCAAGGCGTCGAGCTCGCCGACATGAACGGCGAACAGATGGCGGCGTTTGGTGCGGCCGAGATCGCCAAATGGGGCGAGGCCGTGCGCCGCTCCGGCGCACAGATCGACTGAGGTGAATGCATGACCGACCACACCACGCCCCCCACGGTCCATGCGCTGGACGAAGGCGCGCTGGCCCAGTTGTTCACCGAGGCCCGCACCCACGCCGCCTTCGC
>DASUIK010000287.1:0-15354 GCA_036279795.1 Burkholderiaceae bacterium
GCAGCAGCGCATCGCCCACCGAATGGCCCCGTGCGTCGTTGATGTGCTTGAAGTGGTCGAGGTCGAGGAACATCAGCGCGCCGAATTGCCCGGTGCGCTGCGCCGAGGCCAGCGCGTGGGTGATGCGCTCGGTCAGCATGCGCCGGTTGGGCAGGCCGGTCAGGGCATCGAAGTAGGCCAGGCGGTGGGTGTGTTCTTCGCTGGCCTTGCGGTCGGTGATGTCGGTGATGAAGCCATGCCACAGGATGCTGCCATCGGCCAGCCGCTCGGGCATGGCATCGCCCAGACGCCAGCGTTGCCCCTGCTGGGGCAGGATGACGCGGAACTCGTGGTGCCAGGGCGTGAGCTGTTCAGCCGACAGGTCGATCGTCACCTGGAAGGCGGCACGGTCTTCGGGGTGTACGCGCTTCATCAGGACACCGGCGTCTTCGCGCACCGCTTGGGGGCTGTGTTCCCAGATCGACCAGACGCCTTCGCTGGCGAAGGGCATGGTGAAGTGGCCGTCCGGGTGGCGCTGGAACTGGTAAAGCACGCCGGGCACACGCCGGGTCAGGTTGTTCAGGAGGTCCAGGCTGCGCTTGAGCTTGAGCGCCCACTGTTCGCGTTCGCTGATGTCGCGGAACACGAAGCTGCCCATGGTCTGTCCGTCGTCGTCGGTGTAGAGCACCGAGCTGGCTTCCACCTCAAAGCGCTCACCGTTGGCGCGACGCATGGCCACCACGCCGCGTGCGCGGCCGTTGCGCGCGCGAGCCTCCAGCAGCGGCTGCAGGCGCGGGTCGTCCAAGTCCAGCAAGGCTTCGCGAGGTGCTGCGCAGATCTCGGCGGCGCTGCGGCCCAGCATCTCGCAGGCGGCCGGGTTGGCCGACAGCACCTCACCGCCAGGGCGGGTCTGCAGGATGCCGTCCATGCCGTTGTTGAACAGCAGTTCGTAGTTGGCCTGAGTGGCGCGCCGCTCACGTTCGACGCGCTGGCGCTCGCTGAGGTCGGTGTTGGTGCCCGACAGCCGGACCGCGCGGCCGCTCTGGTCGCGCAGGATGTGGCCACGCGAGAGCACGGTCAGGTAGTGGCCGTTCTTGTGGCGCAGCCGGAACTCGGCCTGGTAGTGGTCGTCGGTGCCACGGATGGCGGCCTGAAAGTTGGCTGCCACCGGTTCCTGGTCCTCCGGATGGATCAGGCCTTCCCAGTCGGTCTGGTTGCGCGGGCGGTCGTGTTCGCCGTAACCCAGCATGGTCCAGCCACGCTCGGAGTTGTGGCGCTCGCCGGTGCGCAGGTCCCAATCCCACCAACCGTCGTTGGCGCCTTTGAGCACCAGCTCGAGCCGGGTTTCACGTTCTTGCAGCTGGCGGTTCTGGCGCCGGAGTTCCAGCTGCGCCATCACCTGGTGCGAGAGCACGCGCAACGCCTCTCGCTGTGCCGGCTCAAAGCTGCGGGGTTGGGTGTCAATCACGCACAGCGTGCCCAGCGCCTGCCCGCGTGGGCTGATCAGCGGCGCGCCGGCGTAAAAGCGGATGCCGGGCGCTTGGGTGACCAGTGGGTTGGACTTGAAACGGGGGTCTTGCCGGGCGTCCTCCACCACCATCACATCGGTGCCCTGGATCGCGTGGGCACAGAACGCCTGTTCGCGCGGCGTTTCAACAAAGTCCACCCCGACGCTGGATTTGAACCATTGGCGGTGTTTGTCGACCAGGGACACCAGGGCCACCGGCATCTGGAACAGACCGGCCGCTAGCCGGGTCAGCTCGTCCAGTGCGGCTTCGGGGGCGGTGTCAAGCACACCGTAGGTGCGCAGTTCGGCCACCCGGTCGGCGTCGGGTGCGGCGTCCTCTGGTGTGGGGCCAGGGTGGGGGGGCGGAACGGGCAGAACCACGGTTTTAGGGGGATGAGCGGTCAGTCCGCAAGGGTTCTGATTTGACAATCTTAACCATTGGGTCGTCCACCTGCACCCAGTGGGGCTGCTCAGTCTTCGGCGTTGGGCGCGGGCCAAGCGGCGCTCCAGCGCTCATCCCAGCCAGGTGAAGGGGGCGGCGCCCTCAGGGCGTCGAGGTCACGCCGTTCGCGCTTGGTTGGGCGCCCCTGGGGCCGTGCCAGTGCGGGCTCGGGTGCCAGGCGGCGCTGTTCGGCCTGGGCCAGCCGTTGGGCCACCGAGGCCTCGGTTTCACTGTAAAGCAAGGCCGCCTGCGGCGCGGGGCCGCGGGTGGCGCTCACGCCCAGCACCCGCACCGTGCGCAACACGGGGCCTTGGGCGATCTCCAGCTCGTCGCCTGCGTGCACCTCCTTGGATGGCTTGGTGTGGGCGCCGTTGAGCCGGACGCGGTGTTTCTCGATGGCTTCCACCGCCAGCGCGCGGGTCTTGAAAAAACGGGCCGCCCACAACCATTTGTCCAGGCGCAGGCGCGCGTCTGGGTCGGCGGCGGTGTGAAGGGCTGGTGTCATGTCGTCATGAAGTCGTGGGTCATTGCGTGGCCGGCAAGGGCAGGCGCACGGTGGCGTCCAGCCCCACCACCTGGCCATGGTGTTGGCGATTCTCCAGCGCGATTTCACCACCCAGCGAGCGGGTGATCTCCTGGCAGATGGCCAGGCCCAGGCCGCTGCCACCGGGCAGGGCAACAGCGTGCTGGTGGCGGGCAAACGGTTCGAACAGGTGGGTGCGCAAGGCCGCCGGGATGCCCGGGCCGCTGTCTGCGATGGTGAGCGCGGCGGTGCGCTCGTCGCACACCAGGCGCACTTCAAGCGTGGCCTCGGGCGGGATGTGTTTGATGGCGTTGTGCAACAGGTTGCGCACCAGCTCGCGCAGGGCCCACTCATGGGCGCGCACGGGGGCCGGCTGGATGTCGAGGGCGAAATCGAGCTGGCGCTCGGCGATCAAAGGCGCCAGGTCCAGTGCCACGGCTCGCACCACCTCGGCCCAATCCAGCACCGGGGCGTCGTCTTGCTGGCGGAGTTGCTCCACTTTGGCCAGCGAGAGCATCTGGTTGGCCAGTTCGGTGGCGCGGTTGACCGTGTGTTCGATTTCGCCCAGTGCGGTCAGGGGCTCCACGTCGCCGCGCCGCGCCGACTGCACCTGGGTTTTGAGCACGGCCAGGGGCGTGCGCAGCTGGTGGGCGGTGTCGCGCACAAAGCGTTTCTGGTGGTTGAGCAAATGGGCCAGGCGGGCCATGTGTTGGTTGGTGGCTTCGATCAGCGGGCGCACCTCGCGCGGGGCCTGTTCGGCCTGCAGCGGGGTGAGGTCGCTGTCGCTGCGCGCGGCCAGCGCGGCGCTCAGTCGGCGCACCGGGCGAGTGGCGCGTTGCACCACCAGCACCACCACGCCGGCAATCACCGCCAGCAGCAAGGCTTGGCGCCAGAGGGTGTCCACCAGCATCTGGCGCGCCAGCGTGTGGCGCAGTTCCAGGGTTTCGGCCACCTGGATGGTGACCATGCCTTGCCCTCCCGGGCCAGCCACCGGTTGCAGCAGCACGGCCACGCGCACGTCCTCGCCCCGGTATTCACTGTCGTAAAAGTCCACCAGGGCGGCGTACAGGCTTTTGGTGGGCAATTGGCCGCGCCACAGGGGCAGGTCGTCGAAGCCCGAGACCATTTCGCCTTGGAAGCCGCTGACGCGGTAGTACAGGCGGCTGCGGTTGTCGGCTTCGAATGGTTCCAGCGCCGAGTAGGGCAGGGTGGCGCGCACCCGGGCCCGCTCGCCCTCGCCCACCATTTCGAGTGTTTCGCCGATGGATTTGGCGGTGGCCAGCAGGGTGCGGTCGTAGGCGGTATCGGCGGCGCGCAGGGCCTGGCGGTAGAGCACGGTGCTGTTGAACAGCACCAGCAGGAGCACCGGCACCAGGATGCCCACCATCAGCTGGCTGCGCAGCGAGCGCGCCTGCCACCAGGCCGAAATACGGTTCATGCCGGCGCCTTGAGCAGGTAGCCCAGCCCGCGCAGCGTGACCAATTGCACGCCGGTGTCGGCCAGTTTTTTGCGCAGGCGGTAGACCACCACCTCGATGGCCTCGTACTGCACGTCGGTTTCGCCGGGAAACACGAGTTCGAACAGCTTTTCTTTGGTGATCGCCTGACCGGGTCGGGCCAGCAACGCGCGCAGCAGGGCCAGCTCGCGCGGCGCCAGCTCCATGGGCTGGTCATGGTGGTAGACGGCGCCGCTGCCGGTGTCCACGTACAAGCCACCCACGCGGGCGGGGGGCGCGACGGGCTCGGCTGGCGCGCCTCCGGCGCGGCGCACCAGCGCCCGCACGCGGGCTTCCAGCTCGTCCAGGTCGAACGGTTTGGCCAGGTAGTCGTCGGCGCCGGTGTTCAGGCCCAGGATGCGGTCGCCCACCGTGCCACGTGCGGTGAGGATGATGACCGGCGTGCGAAGGCCGGCGGCGCGCGCTTGTGCCAGCACCTCCAATCCGTCCTGGCCGGGCAGGCTCAGGTCCAGCAGCACCGCATCCGGCCGCGTGCTGCGCCACAGCGCCAGCACCTGCAAACCGTCGTCGCAGGTGACCACTTCCATGCCTTGGCGTTCCAGCGCGCGCTGCAGGGTGGCGCGCATGGTGGGGTTGTCTTCAACCAGCAGCAACTTCATTCGCCAACCATACCAGCGCGGCCCACGCCGCCCGGGTGTGGAGGGCAAACCTAGGGTTTCTACGTACAAATCCAACAGCCGACTGACAGCCAAGGCGGTCACCATGTCGCCTGTCCGAAACCACAACAGGAGACCTCCATGCGTCGTGACACCTTCCTCAAGTCCCTGGCCGCTCTGGCCGCCAGCGGTGCCCTGCCCATGCAGGCCTGGGCTTCTGCCAACGTGAAGATGATGATTCCCGCCAACCCGGGCGGTGGCTGGGACACCACCGGCCGTGCGCTGGGCAAGGCCCTGCAGGACGCCGGCGTGGCCGCATCGGTCACCTACGAAAACAAGGGTGGTGCGGCCGGCGCTATTGGTCTGGCGCAATTCTTCAACGCCAGCAAGGGCGACCCGAACGCCATGATGGTGATGGGTGCCGTGATGCTGGGCGGCATCATCACCGGCAAGCCGCCGGTGTCCATCACCCAGGTCACGCCGATCGCACGCCTGACCACCGAATACAACGTGTTCGTTCTGCCCGAAAACTCGCCTTTCAAGACCATGGCCGACGTGGTCGCGCAGATGAAGAAGGACCCGGGCAGCGTGAAGTGGGGCGGCGGTTCGCGTGGCTCCACCGAACACATCGCGGCTGCAATGATTGCCCGCGAAGTCGGCGTGGACGCCGCCAAGATCAACTACGTGCCCTTCCGTGGGGGTGGTGAGGCCACGGCGGCCATCCTGGGCGGCAACGTCACGGTGGGCGGCAGCGGCTACAGCGAGTTCCAGCAGTACATCGAGGCCGGCAAGATGAAGCCCATCGGCGTGACGTCGGGTGCTCGCATCAAGGGCATCAACGTGCCCACGCTGAAAGAGCAAGGCATCAACGTCGAGATCGGCAACTGGCGTGGCGTGTATGGCGCCGCTGGCATCACCCCGGCCCAACGCGACGCGCTGACCGAGATGATCGTCAAGGCCACCAAGAGCAAGGCCTGGGCCGAGGCACTCGACAAGAACGGCTGGACGCCGGCCCTGCTGACTGGCAAGGCCTTTGACGAGTTCGTCGACCGCGACTTCGCCGGCCTGCGCGCCATCATGGTCAAGTCCGGCATGATCTGAACGCGGCGGAGCACAGCATGAGCCAAACACCCACGCCGTTGCCGCAACCCGCCTGGCCGGAAGTGTTCATCGGCGTGGGCGTTCTGGCCCTGGCCGCTTTCCTGGCCTGGGGGGCCAGCGGCATCTCCAGCGAAGCCGGTTACGCCGGTGTCGGCCCCAACTTCCTGCCCTGGGCCGTGTCGGCCGCGCTGGCGGCGTGCGGCGTGTGGCTGCTGTGGGAGGCACGCACCGGCGGCTACCGCGACCGCGAGCCCCCATCGGGTGCCGAGAAAGGTGATTGGCCCGCGTTCGCTTGGGTGTCGGCCGGTGTGCTGGCCAACGCCGCGCTGATTACCACGCTGGGCTTCGTCGTCAGCTGTGCCCTGTGTTTTGTGCTGGCCGTGCGCGGCCTGCGCGTGGCCGAAGGCAAACCCGGCGGCGGACTGCACCAGACCCTCAAAGACGCCATGGTCGGACTGCTCATCGCGGCCCCCGTCTACTGGCTGTTCACCAAGATCCTCGCCGTGAACCTGCCCGGCCTCACCGCCACCGGCTGGCTCTGAAAGCACACCATGGACACCTGGAACCTTCTCCTGGGTGGCTTTGCCACGGCCGCCACCCCCATCAACCTGTTGTGGGCCTTTGTGGGCTGTGCCCTGGGCACCGCCATCGGCGTGTTGCCCGGCCTGGGGCCCGCCGTGACCGTGGCCATGCTGCTGCCCATCACCTCGCAGGTGGAGCCCACCGCGTCGATGATCTTCTTCTGTGGCATCTACTACGGCGCCATGTACGGTGGCTCGACCACCTCCATCCTGCTCAACACACCCGGTGAAACCGGCACCATGGTGACCGCGCTCGAAGGCTTCAAGATGGCCAAGAGCGGACGCGCCGGTGCGGCGCTGGCCACCTCGGCCATCGGCTCCTTCGTGGCGGGCACCATCGCCACCGTGCTGGTCACGCTGGCGGCTCCGTTGATGGCCTCGTTCGCCGTCAAATTGGGCCCGCCTGAGTATTTCTGCCTCATGCTGCTGGCCTTCACCACCGTGAGCGCGGTGCTGGGTCAAAGCACGCTGCGTGGCCTGACTGCTCTGTTCCTGGGCCTCGCGATGGGCCTGATCGGCATCGACCAGATCACCGGCCAAGTGCGTTATGCCGGTGGCCTGCCCGAGCTGATGGATGGCGTCGAAGTGGTGCTGGTGGCCGTGGGCCTGTTTGCGGTGGCCGAAGCGCTCTACAACGCCTTGTACGAAGGCCACAGTTCGAGTGAGATGAACAAGATGAACAAGGCGCACATGACGCGCAGCGAGTGGAAACGCTCGTGGCCGGCGTGGATGCGCGGCACCTTCATCGGTTTCCCCTTCGGCACCATCCCGGCCGGCGGCACTGAGATCCCCACCTTCCTGAGCTACGCCACCGAGCGCAAGCTGTCCAAACACAAGGAAGAGTTCGGCACCACGGGTGCCATCGAGGGCGTGGCCGGCCCCGAAGCCGCCAACAATGCCGCCGTGACCGCTACCTTGGTGCCCTTGCTCACCCTGGGCATCCCCACCTCGGTGACCGCGGCCATCTTGCTCAACGCCTTCCAGAATTACGGCATCAACGCCGGCCCGCAGCTGTTCCAGACCTCGTCCACCCTGGTCTGGGCGCTGATCGCGTCGCTCTACATCGGCAACGTCATGCTGCTGGTGCTCAACCTGCCGATGGTGGGCCTGTGGGTCAAGCTGCTCAAGATCCCGAAGGCGCAGCTCTACGCCGGCATCCTGATTTTTGCCACCGTGGGTGTGTACGGCATGCGCCAAAGCGCCTTCGACCTCTACCTGATGTACGGCCTCGCACTGGTGGGCCTGCTCATGCGTCGGTACGACTTCCCCATCGCCCCGGTCATCGTCGGCCTCATCCTCGGCCCACTGGCTGAGGCCCAGCTGCGCAACGCCTTGTCCATCGGCTCGGGCAGCTGGGTGGTGTTCATCGAACGCCCGATGTCGCTGTCGTTGCTGGTCCTCGTGCTGGTGGTGCTGCTCACGCCGCGTCTGCTGGCCTGGCACCGGCGGGCGTGATCTCGCCGCCTCAGCCCTGTGCTGAGGCTGGCGCGACGGAGGCGCCCTGGATGCCGTGGCGCCGGAGTGCCTCCGCCACAAAGCCAGACGCCTTCATCTCTTCCACAAATGCGCTCAGGAAGGCCACTGCGTCGGGGCTGCGGCCTTTCGGGCAACCCATGGCCTGCTGGATGACCATGAAGCGCCCAGGCAGCAGGCGGTGGCCAGGAAAGCGCGCCAGCTCCGCTTCAATCTGTTGTTTCACACCGGCCGCCACGTCGGCTTGCGTTTGCACGAACACTTCCACCACCGCGGGCGATGAAGGTGCGCGTTCGATGGTCGCGTGCTTGAGTTCCCGGCTGAGGAACAGATCGTAGGCGCTGCCTTTGCCCACCACCACGCGGGTGCCGGCGCGGTCCACCTCGTCGTTCTGCTGCAAGGGCGAGTCCTGACGCACCAGGTAGCTGCCTTCGATCAACACGTACGGCGCGGTGAAGGCGATGCCTTTGCCGCGTGCGGGGTCCACCGCAAAAAAGCCGAAGTCGGCCGCCTCGGAGGTGACACATTCCACCGACTGTGCGGCGGTGTCGAACAGCACGAGGTCCAGGGCCAGGCCCAGGCGGCGCGCGAGTTCGGTCGCCAGATCGATGGACACACCGAAGGCCTCGCCCGTGGTGGCGTTGCGGTTGGCCAGGATGGGGTTGCCCAGATTGATCGCGGCGCGCAGGCGGCCACTGGGGGCGAATGCGGTGGAGACAGGGTGGCTCATGGTCGTTGGGGGCTGGATGGGTTTTCAGGTGCGATTGGATTGTGCGTCAGGCCCGCTACCATGCACGCCATGCCCACCGGACCCGTTCCCGATACCCGCCTGCCGCGCGATGCCCAGAGCATTCTGGAGTTGGCAGCGCGCTCCATGTTCGACCTCTTTGCCAACGCCAGCGAAGGCATGATGCTGGTGGACCGCGACGCGCGGGTCGTGTGGATCAACGACCAATACCGGCGGTTTTTGCCGGCCCTGGGTTTTGAGCGCGAAGCCGATTTTGTGGGGCACCCGGTGTCCAGCGTGGTGCAGAACACGCAGATGCACCAGGTGTTGTCCACCGGTAAACCCATCCTCATCGACCTGCTGACCAACAAGGCCGGCACCTTTGTCGTGAGCCGCATCCCCTTGCGGGATGATGCTGGGGAGGTGATCGGCGTCCTCGGCATCGTGCTCTTTGACCACCCTGAAACCACGCTGCAGCCGCTGATCACCAAGTTCGCCCGGCTGGAGCAGGACCTGAGCGATGCCCGCCGCGAGCTGGCCAGCCAGCGCCGCAGCAAGTACACCTTTGCCAGCTTCGTTGGCAGCAGCCCGGCGGCCCTCGACGTCAAACGCCAGGCGCGCCGCGCAGCCCAATCCAGCAGCCCGGTGCTGCTGCTGGGCGAAACCGGTACCGGCAAGGAGTTGCTGGCACACGCCATCCACGCCACGTCTGAGCGGGCGGGGCGTTCCTTTGTGGGCATCAACATCGCGGCCGTGCCCGACACCTTGCTGGAGGCCGAGTTCTTTGGCGTGGCGCCCGGTGCCTACACCGGCGCCGACCGCAAGGGGCGTGACGGCAAATTCAAGCTGGCCGATGGGGGCACCCTGTTCCTGGACGAGGTGGGCGACATGCCCCCCGCCGTGCAAGCCAAATTGCTGCGTGTGCTGCAAGAGGGCGAGGTGGAGCCACTGGGCTCCAACAAGCTGGTGCGGGTGGACGTGCGGGTGGTTGCTGCCACCTCGCGCGACCTGCCGCAACTCGTGCGCGAAGGGCGGTTCCGCGAAGACTTGTTCTACCGCCTCAACGTGTTGCCCATCCGCCTGCCGCCCCTGCGCGAACGCCGCAGCGACATCCCACAACTGGTGGAGGTGTTGTGCGAGGACATCGCCGCGCGCAGCGGTGGCGTGCTGATGGAGCTGGCACCCGATGCCCTGGCGCTGCTGCAAGCCCAGGCCTGGCGCGGCAACATCCGTGAGCTGCGCAACGTGCTGGAGCAGGTGGCTTTGCGCACCGACGACCACCACATCGACGCCGCCATGTTGGCTGGCGTGCTGCGCACCGATGGCCTGACCCCTTTGCCGGCGGCCGACGCAAGCACGGCAGAACCCATCGCTTCAGGCGATGACCTGTTGCGCCCACTGGCCGAGCAGGTGGCCGAACTGGAACGCAAGGCGATGCGTGCCGCCCTGACGCAAACCGGCGGCAATCGTGCCGCCGCTGCCCGCTTGCTGGGCATGTCGCGGGCCAGCTTCTACGACAAGCTGGCTCTGTCTGAATAAAAGACACCTGTCTGAATTTCAGACAATAAATGATGAATGTGATGTCTGAAAAACAGACATTCAGAAAGACTGTTTCGTCATTTCCTTTACGAATCAACAGCTTATTATTCTGGCACGCCTTATGCGTTACCCAGCGCAGGTGGCGGCTGCCGTCGCCCATACCCACACAACGGAGACACACATGCTTCACACCACACGCCGCCTGGCCGTCGTTGCCCTGGCCTGCGCTTCCACCCTGGCGTTCGCCCAGTCCAAGGAAATCCGCATCGCTCACGTCTACAGCAAGACCGGCCCGCTGGAAGCCTATGCCAAGCAGACCCACGTGGGCCTGATGATGGGTCTGGACTACGCCACCGGCGGCACCATGACCGTGGCCGGCAAGAAGCTGGTGGTCATTGAGAAGGACGATCAGGGCAAGCCCGACCTGGGCAAGAGCCTGCTGGCCGCCGCCTACGGCGACGACAAGGCCGACATCGCCGTGGGCCCCACCGCCTCGCCAGTGGCCCTGGCCATGCTGCCGGTGGCCGAGGAATACCGCAAGATCCTGCTGGTCGAGCCCGCCGTGGCCGACTCCATCACCGGCGACAAGTGGAACAAGTACATCTTCCGCACCGGCCGCAACAGCTCGCAGGACGCGATTTCCAACGCCGTGGCGCTGGACAAGCCCGAGAACACCATCGTCACCCTGGCGCAAGACAACGCTTTCGGTCGCGACGGCGTGAAGGCCTTCCGCGAAGCGGTCAAGAAGGGCAAGCTGGTGCACGAGGAGTACCTGCCCGCCGCCACCACCGACTTCACCGCCGGCCTGCAGCGCGTGGTCGACAAGCTCAAGGACGTGCCCGGCCGCAAGTTTGTGTGGGTGGTGTGGGCCGGCGCCAATTCGCCCTTCAGCAAGTTCGCCGAGTTGGAGTTGAAGAAGCGCTACAACATCGAGCTGGCCACCGGCGGCAACATCCTGCCCGCCATGACCGCCTACAAGCAGTTCCCGGGCATGGAAGGCGCGGCCTACTACTACTTCGGCATCCCAAAGAACCCGGTGAACGAAGCCATGGTGGCCCGCCACTACAAGGAGTTCAAGAGCCCGCCGGACTTCTTCACCGCCGGTGGCTTCAGCGCCGCCATGGCCCTGGTGACCGCGCTCAAGAAGACCAACGGCGACGCCAAGGCCTCGGCCCTGATCCCGGCCATGGAGGGCATGAGCTTCGACACGCCGAAGGGCAAGATGACCTTCCGCAAGGAAGACCACCAGGCCATGCAGAGCATGTACCACTTCAAGATCAAGGCCGACCCTGCGTTTGCCTGGGGGGTGCCTGAACTGGTGCGCGAGATCAAACCAGAAGAGATGGACGTTCCCATCCGGAACAAACGGTAACCCCCTGCGCCGCGCCCAAGGGCGCGTCATCCCCCAGTGGGGGACAACACGAGCGGACTGGCGGAGCCAGATCCGCCGTGTTCCCGGTCAATACACGCGCTCCGGAAGCGCTCCTTCTATGCTTGAAACACGCGATCTAACGGTCCGCTTTGGCGGGCACGTGGCGGTGAATGCTGTGTCCTGCGCGTTTGCGCCGGGCACGCTGACCGCCATCGTTGGCCCCAATGGCGCGGGCAAGACGACCTACTTCAACCTGATCTCGGGGCAGATCAAGGCGTCGGCCGGTATGGTGGCGCTGAACGGCCAGGACCTCACGCCGCTGGGCGCGGCGGCCCGGGCCCAGGCGGGCCTGGGGCGTGCGTTCCAGCTCACCAACCTGTTCCCGCAATTGAGTGTGCGCGAGAACGTGCGCCTGGCGGTGCAGGCCCGTGCGGGTGCGGGGCTCAACCTCTGGCGCATCTGGAGCGACCGGCGCGACCTGCTGGAAAAAACCGACCGCGTGCTCGAAGCCGTGGCCCTGGCCGACAAGCGCGATGCCCTGGCCGCCAGCCTGCCGCATGGCGACCAGCGCAAGCTGGAGGTGGGCATCCTGATGGCGCTGGAGCCGCAGGTGTTCATGTTTGACGAACCCACCGCCGGCATGAGCGTGGACGAGGTGCCGGTCATCCTCAACCTCATTCGCCAGCTCAAGAACGACAAGACCAAAACCATTCTGCTGGTGGAGCACAAGATGGACGTGGTGCGCGAGCTCTCGGACCGCATCATCGTGTTGCACAACGGTGAGCTGGTGGCCGATGGCGAACCCGAAACCGTGATCGCCTCGCCCGTGGTGCAGCAAGCCTATCTGGGCATCAGCCCCCAAGAAGCGGAGGCTGCATGAGCGCCCAAAACCTGCTCACGCTCGAAGGCGTGCACACGCACATCGGCGCGTACCACATCCTGCACGGCGTGGACCTGCAAGTGCCCGCCAACCAGCTCACCATGCTGCTGGGCCGCAACGGCGCGGGCAAGACCACCACGCTGCGCACCATCATGGGCCTGTGGCACGCGAGCCAAGGCCGCGTCACCTTGGCCGGGCGCGACATCACCGCCGCGCACACGCCCGACATCTCGCGCCGCGGTGTCGCCTACGTGCCCGAGAACATGGGCATCTTTGCCGACCTCAGCGTGAAAGAAAACATGTTGCTGGCCGCGCGCGGCGCGCGCTCCATCGACGACATCGACACGCAACGGCTGGAGTGGATCTTCGATCTGTTCCCCGCCATGAAGAAGTTCTGGAACCACCCGGCGGGCAAACTCTCGGGCGGGCAAAAGCAGATGCTGGCGGTGTCGCGGGCCATCGTTGAGCCGCGCCAGTTGCTGCTCATCGACGAGCCCAGCAAAGGCCTGGCGCCGGCCATCATCCAGAACATGATCGCCGCCTTCAAGGCGCTCAAAGAAGCACAAACCACCATCCTGCTGGTGGAGCAGAACTTCAACTTCGCGCGCCAACTGGGCGACAGCGTGGCCGTGATGGACGACGGCCGTGTGGTGCACAGCGGCAGCATGGCCGAACTGGCCGAAGACGAGGCGCTGCAAGGCCGCCTGCTTGGGCTTTCTCTCAAGGCGCACCAATGAACCCCCACGCTCATCACTTCGTGTATTCGCTGCCCCCCGAGGGGGCGCAGGCCTCCCTTGGGGCGGCCCGGCGGGAGGCCTCATGAACAAAGACTTCGACTACAAGCCGCTGCTGCTGGTACCGCTGCTGGCGCTCATCGCACTGCCGCTCACGGGCAGCGCCTCCACCTGGCTCACGCTCACCGTGGCCGGCCTGGCCATGGGCATGATCGTGTTCGTCATCGCCTCCGGCCTCACCCTGGTGTTCGGCCTGATGGACGTGCTCAACTTCGGTCATGGCGTGTTCATCGCGCTGGGGGCTTTTGTGGCCACCTCGGTGTTCGCGGCCATGGGCACGTATGTCGAGGCCGACAGCTTCTGGCTCAACCTGATGGCGCTGTTGCCGGCCATGTTGGTGGCCATGGCGGTGGCGGGCGCTCTGGGCTATGTGTTCGAGCGCTTCATCGTCAAGCCGGTGTACGGCCAGCACCTCAAGCAGATCCTGATCACCATGGGCGGCATGATCATTGGCGAGGAGCTGATCAAGGTCATCTGGGGCCCGCAGCAAATTGCCATGCCGCTGCCGGTGTCCCTGCGCGGCGCCTTCATCTTCGGCGAGGCGGCGGTGGAGAAGTACCGCGTGCTCGCCGTGCTGGTGGGCGCGCTGGTGTTCCTGGCGATGGTGTGGACGCTCAACCGCACCAAGGTGGGCCTGCTGATTCGCGCTGGTGTGCAGGATCGCGAGATGGTCGAGTCCCTGGGTTACCGCATCGTTCGTTTGTTCATTGGTGTGTTTGTGGCGGGCAGCGCGTTGGCCGGCCTGGGGGGTGTGATGTGGGGCCTGTACCAGCAGACGGTCATCCCGCAGATGGGGGCACAGGTCAACGTGCTCATCTTCATCGTCATCATCATCGGTGGCCTGGGCTCGACAACCGGTGCGCTCATCGGCGCGCTGTTGGTGGGCCTGATGGCCAACTACACCGGTTTTCTCGCGCCCAAGGTGGCGCTGTTCTCCAACATCGCTTTGATGGTGGCCATCCTGTTGTGGCGGCCGCAGGGTGTGTACCCCGTTGCGAACCGTTGAAGAGAGGCCTCAGATGTTTTCAAGAATCCTCTCCCACGACCTGCCGCGCAGCCGCTGGCTGGCGCTGATGCTGGTCGTCATCGTGCTGGGCCTGGCGTTCGCGCCTTTCCTGTTCACCGGCGTCAAGGCCATCAACGTCGCGGCCAAGGTGCTGATCTTCATCGCCCTGGTGGTGAGCTTTGATTTGCTGCTGGGCTACACCGGCATCGTGAGTTTTGCCCACACCATGTTCTTCGGCATCGGTGCTTACGGCGTGGCCATCGCGCTCAATGGCATGGGGCCCACCTGGGGCGCCATCGGGCTGGGCGTGTCGGGCGCGCTGGCCATCTCGCTGCTGCTGTCCTTGGTGATTGGCCTGTTCTCGCTGCGGGTGCGGGCCATCTTCTTTGCCATGATCACTTTGGCCGTGGCCTCGGCCTTCCTCACGCTGGCCTCGCAACTGTCCGACATCACCGGTGGCGAGGACGGCCTGAGCTTCAAGGTGCCCGAGCTGCTGACACCCGGCTTCGCGCTGATGGAAGACGACTGGGAGGGACCCTTTGGTGCCGTGGCCTTTAACGGTCGTTTCATCACCTACTACCTGCTGTTCGCGGTGGTCACGGGCATGTTCCTGGTGATGCTGCGCATCGTCAACTCGCCCTTTGGCCGCGTGCTGCAGGCCATCCGCGAGAACGATTTCCGTGCCGAGGCCCTGGGCTACCGCACTGTGGTCTACCGCACGCTCTCCAACGTGCTGGCCGCGCTGTTCGCCACCCTGGCGGGCTGCCTGCTCGCGCTCTGGCTGCGCTACAACGGGCCCGATACCTCGCTGTCCTTCGAAATCATGCTGGACATCCTGCTCATCGTTGTCATCGGCGGCATGGGCACGCTCTACGGCGCCATCCTGGGCAGCACCTTGTTCCTGCTGGCGCAAAGCTACCTGCAGGATCTGTTGCGCCTGGCGGGCAGTGCCACCGAAGGCCTGCCGCTGCTGCCGGCCCTCCTCACACCCGACCGCTGGCTGCTCTGGCTGGGCCTGCTGTTCGTGTTGTCGGTCTACTACTTCCCCACGGGCATCGTGGGGCGGCTGCGTGACCGAGCGAAGCGTTGATGCTTCCCACCCACAACCCACAAGAGGAGACATCGGATGAACAAGCACAAAAGCCTGACGCGCCTGACCCCGGCGGCCGTCGCTGCCCTGGCCTTGCTGGCCTTGAGCGGCTGCGGCGGCGGTGACCTGGCACTCAACGTGAAACCCAGCTGGCTGGGTCAGGTGGGGGCCACCACGTACGACGGTGAAAGCGACGACCTGCTGACCGCCGGCCTGGGCAAGACCGGC
>DASUIK010000288.1:0-3175 GCA_036279795.1 Burkholderiaceae bacterium
CGGAACTGCGCCAGCGCCGCTGGCGACCAAGCGGCCAGCGTCAGCACCGAAGCACCCGCCAGAACATCGCGGCGCTGGAGGCCCAGGCGAGGGAGTGGGAACAGGGGGATTGCGGGAAAACTCATTGTTCGTGCTTTGAGAAGGGGCCGAAAGCCACAGCGCGGGCAGGTACCGGCATGGCGCCGATAATACTGGAGCAGTCTGCGCCCGGGCGTGACAAGTTGTGCCACCTGTGGACCGCTGCCGCCCGCCAAGGTTCCCCAGCCGCGCCGCCCACCCAACGACGACCCCACACGCCTTGACCTCCGACGCCCCCTCCTCCACGCTGACACAACGCCTTGCCAGGCTCTGGCCCTACTTCAGATCGGCGCGCTGGGGCATCGCACTGGCCGCCGTGGGCACCTTGATCGGCGCCCTGACCGAGCCGCTGATCCCGGCCTTTTTGCAAATGCTGCTGGACAAGGGCTTTGTGGACAGGGGCATCCCCCTGTGGGCGGTGCCCGCCGCCCTGCTGGGCCTGTTCGGCATCCGGGGCGTGGCGGGTTTTGTGGCCCAGTACGCGCTGACCTACACCGCCAGCCTGGGCCTGCTCAACCTGCGCCGCGCCATGTTCGAGCGCCTCAACGCCGCAGAGCTGGCGCTGTTCTCGCAACAAAACGCCAGCAAGCTCTCCAACACGCTGGTGTACGAGGTGCAGACCGGCTCCACCACCCTGGTCAACGCCTTCCTCACGCTCACCAAAGACAGCCTGACCCTGGCCGCGCTGATGGGCTACCTGCTCTACCTGAACTGGCGGCTCACCCTCATCGTGCTCCTGCTGTTCCCGGGCCTGATCTGGGTGATGCGCGTGTTTTCGCGCCGGCTGTACCGGCTGACGCAGGCCAGCCAGCAAGCCACCGACGACCTGGCCTATGTGGTGGAAGAAAACGTGCTGGCGCACCGCATGGTGCGACTGCATGGTGCCCAGGCCCAGCAGGCCCGCCGCTTCGACGGCCTCAGCCTGGGCTTGCGCCGCCTGGCCATGAAAACCACCATCGCCCAGGCCGCGATGACCCCGTTGACCCAGATGCTGGCGGCGGCCGCGCTGTCGGCGGTGATCTCGGTGGCCCTGGTGCAAAGCGGCGGCAGTGGCGTGACGGTGGGGGGCTTCGTGTCCTTCGTCACCGCCATGCTGATGCTGGTGACCCCCATACGCCACCTGGCCGAAATCGCCGGCCCCATCGCACGTGGCCTGGCCGCCTTGGAGCGCGGGCTGGCGCTGATCGACGACACGCCCAGCCAGCGCGGCGGCACCCATGCCCCCGCCACGGCACAAGGGCGCATCGCGCTGGACCAGGTGTGGGTGCGCTATGAAACCGACGGCCCCGCCGCGCTGCAAGGCGTGACACTGCACATTGAGCCCGGCCAGGTCGTGGCCTTGGTCGGCCCCTCCGGGTCGGGCAAAACGACACTCGCCAACCTGCTGCCGCGCTTCGTGGAAGCCACCGCGGGGCACCTCAGCCTGGATGGACACGCGCTGACCGAATGGGACCTGCTCGCACTGCGCCGGCAGTTCGCCATGGTGAGCCAGGACGTGGTGATGTTCAACGACAGCCTGGCCTTCAACGTGGCGCTGGGCAGTGAGCCCGACCCCGCCCGCGTGGAGCATGCCCTGCGGGCCGCCAACCTAGGCGACCTGCTCGATCGCCTCCCGCATGGCATACACAGCAAGGTGGGACACAACGCCACCGAACTCTCGGGCGGTCAACGCCAGCGCCTGGCGATCGCACGCGCGCTCTACAAAGACGCGCCCATCCTCATCCTCGACGAAGCCACCTCCGCGCTGGACAACGAGTCCGAACGCCTGGTGCAGGACGCCATTGGCCGCCTCATGACCGGCCGCACCACCATCGTCATCGCCCACCGGCTGTCCACCATCGAGCACGCCGACCGCGTGGTGGTGCTGGCCGAAGGGCGCATCATCGAACAAGGCACCCACCGCGAGCTGATCCAGCTCGACGGCTTGTATGCGCGACTGCACGCGCACGGAGGCTTGAGCGGAAGTGCCGGCGCGGCATAACGACCGTTTTGGCGGCGCCAGGGCGCCCATGGGCAGCCGTCACGAAGAGAATCGTCGGCCAGGGTCGCGGCCTGGCACGACGGTGAAGCCCTTCAAGTCGTCGATCAGCGCAATGGCCGGCCCCATCTTGCGCACCAGCGTGCGCATCGTTTTCATCTCGACGAACACCTGTGACCCGGGCGCTCCAAGGCCGGCATCAAAAAAATCGCCCGGGTGGGCCTTGCCGACGAACAGGGTTGCCCCGGCCATGGCCTGAAAAGGCGTGACGTGACGGCACGCGTTCCCCCACTCGAACACAGAGAACAGCCCTTCCGCTTCCTTTCGGGTTTTGGGCTGCTGGAACGAAAGACACACGCCGGGTCGGGCCGGATGACCGGTCTCCGAGGCCGAGCCCCCCCAGACACGGTACAGCGTAAAGGGTCGGGCCACCAGGACGGCTGCTGGGGCTTCCATGAAACCCTCTGACTTCCAGTCCCAGCCTGGGTTGGATGCGGGCGTGTGCATGTCTGATCTCCAATGAAGCGACCACAAACGAAACGGGACACCGGGCTCAGGATAAACCCGCCGACCCGCCGGTCTCAAGTCCCTTTCAACCCTCCCCATGGGTAGTCACCCTCTCGGCGGGCGTGGTTTGGCCGCCCCACTGGCAACGCGGTCGTGAACCGCCGTGCGCCGATATCACTCGCTCACAGCAAGACGATGTCGTACTGCTCCTGCGTCATGGAGCTCTCGCTGGTGAGGGAAATCGGCTTGCCGATGAAGTCGGACAGACCGGCCAGGTGCGGGCTTTCTTCGTCCAGAAAGAGCTCAATCACCTGCGGCGACGCCACCACGCGGAACTCGCGCGGGCTGAAGGCGCGGGCTTCGCGCAGGATTTCGCGCAGGATGTCGTAGCACACGCTGCGCGCGGTCTTGACCACGCCCTTGCCTTCGCAGGCCGGGCAAGGCTCGCTGAGCATGTGGGCCAGCGATTCGCGGGTGCGCTTGCGGGTCATCTCCAACAGACCGAGCTGCGAAAAATCGCCCAGCATGGTTTTCACACGGTCACGCGCGAGCTGCTTGCGGAACTCGGCCAACACCGCATGGCGGTGTTCGTCGCGCACCATGTCAATGAAA
>DASUIK010000289.1:0-5998 GCA_036279795.1 Burkholderiaceae bacterium
TTCTCGCCCGTGATGGGCGCCTGCGCCAGCGCGGCCTGCAGCCGCTGCACGCACAGTGAGCGGTTGGGCAGCTCGGTGAGCACGTCGTGGTGCGCCAGGAACTGGATGCGCTCCTCATTGAGCTTGCGGTCGGTGATGTCGATGGCGATGCCGATGTGGTTGGCCACCGCACCGCCCTTGCCCTCGCGCACGGCCGACACCATGAGCCAGGCCGGGTAGGTCTCGCCCGAGCGGCGGCGAAACCGCACCTCGCCCTGCCACGACTCCTTGTCGAGCATGGTGCGCTGGATCTGCACCGACAGCGGCTCGGCGCCCGCCTCTTCCAGCAGAAAGCCCAGGTCTTCGCCAATGACCTCGTAGAAGTCGTAGTGCGTGCTGCGGCAGAACGCCTTGTTCACGCTGATGATCTGCTGCTCGGCGTTCATGATGATGATGCCCTCGGACGAGGCCTCGAACACCTTGGCCCACAGCTCCAACCGCTGCTCCATGAGCTTGAGCACGTTGATGGGCGTGAAGGCGGTGAGCACCGCATCCCGCCCCTGGAACTGCAAGCGGCGCGCCGACAGCACCGCCCACGACGGCTCGGCGCCGCCTTTCCAGCGCACCTCGAATTCGTCCACCACGCCGCTGTCGGCCAGGCGCTGAAAGAAGCGGGCGCGCACGCCGGGCTCCAGGCCCTCGCGCCAAGGGTCGCTGCTGCGGCCGTTGAGCCAGGGGCTGGCCGGGGCGTTGGCGTGCAGCACTTCGTGTTCGGGCACCGAGGTAACCACCATGGGAATGGGGAAAGCCTCCACCAGCTCGCGCTGGGCCGCCGCCGCGCGGGCGCTGGCGGCCAGCTCCTGCTGCAACACCCGCTCTCGGTCCAGCTGGGCCAGCATCTCGTTGAAGGCGGTGACCAGACGGCCGATTTCGTCGCGGCTGTTCCAATCCGCGCGCAGGTTGTGGTCGCCGCTGCGGCGCACCTCATCGGCCACGTTGGCCAGGTGGCCCAGGGGTTTGGCGATCTGCCGCGCCACCAGGTAAACCAGGCTGAGGATGCAGGCCAGCAGCGCCAGCGCCGTGCCCAGGTGCAACCACATGCGGGCGTACAGGCCGTCCACGCGTTTGTCGAGCAGACCATCGAGCGCGCGTATGCCCACCTGCCAAGTCTGGCGCAGGTTTTCCAGCAACAGGTGGTATTCCACCTGCAGCGCCGCGCGGTCGCGCTCCAGCGTGCCCTCGGCGGCCATGGCCTGCACCAAGGCCTGGAAGCGCTGCGCGCTGTCACGCAAGGTCTCGCGCGAGGTGCGCAGCGTGCGTTGCAACTCGGGGCTGCCGGCCACGAAGGCCTGGCCATAGTCGGCCTCCACACCGCGCGACACCGCCTCCAGGCGGCCAGCCAAGGTCAGCAGCTCGGCGGTGCGGCTGGACGCTTGCGCGGCCGTGGTGGCGCTGCGCGCGCGGGATTGGGTCTGCGCCTCCACGAAACTGCGGGTGTCGTGCACCACCTGCAGCATTTCAGGGAAACGCAGCACCACCAGCGACATCACGTAGTAGCTGTCCAAGTCGGGGTCGAGGATGAGGTTGGACTGGTTGCCCACGGTGGTCAACAGCTCGCGCCCTTGGCGCAGCACGGCATCGCGGGCGGCGGCGTCGCTGGTGCCAGGTGTGCTCAATCGTTCCAGCGTGGCAGCGAAAGCGGCGCCCTGGTCACCCGTCTTGAGCACCTCATCATGCGACTGTCGAACAGCGGACAGCGCCTGCAAGTGCGCTGGCCCCAACAGGGGCAGCTCACCCTGCTGCAAAAACACGGCCATCAGGGCGTCGCTGGCCGCCGCCGTGTAGGCTGAACCGACGGTTTCCTTGCGCGTGAAGTCGATGGCCAGAAATTTCTCGTGGATCAGGATGCCCGAAACATAGATGACCGCACTCAGATCCAGCAGATAGATGAGCATGAGCTTGCGGCCCACGCTGAGCCTGCCCAACCAACCCGAGATGCGCTGAACAATCGCCATGACCGCTTTGCCTCGTATGACCTGGGCGCCCACGGGCGCCGATTGTCAAATGAAGCAAGTTCCAAGCCAGGACGCACCAAGCTGGGGCAAAAAAGGCGCCCCCGGGGCGCCTTGGCCGTTCAGCGAGACCGCGTCAGCCCTTTTTGGCCAAACCCAGACGCTCGATCGTGGACTTTTCGGCGGCGTAGGTGCGCGCCGCGTAGGCGGTGTAGTCGGCCGTGTTCATGTAAATCACAGGCTGGAAGAACTTGTCCAGCGTGGCCAGCACCTTGGGGTCGTCCAGGGTGGCCTTGAAGGCGTCGTGCAACACCTTGACCACCGCCGGGTCCATGTTCTTGGGGCCGCCGATGCCAAACGGCGATTCGGTGATGGTGTCCCAGCCGCTTTCCTTGACGGTGGGCACGTCGGGGAAAGCCTTGTTGCGTTTGCTGCCCAGGGTGGCCAGCAGGCGCAGCTTGCCGCTTTGCACATGGGGCGCGAACTCGGTGGTGCCGCTCATCACACGGATGTGGCCGCCCAGGATGGCCTGCATGATTTCGGCCGAACCTTTGTAGGCAATGGGGTTGAGCTGGATGCCGGCCTTTTCGCTGAACTCCTCGATCGCCAGGTGTGGCGTGGTGCCGGTGCCGGTGTGGCCGTATTCGAGTTTGCCCGGGTTGGCCTTGGCGTAGGCCACCATGTCTTTCAAAGTCTTGAAAGGGGCATCGGCCGTGCAGGCGATGCCAAAGGTGTAGCCGGTCAGGCAGGCGATGTGGGTGATGTCCTTGACCGGGTCAAAAGCCATCTGCTGCATGTGCGGCAGGCGGTAGATGCCCAGCGGCAGCTGCGTGAGCAGGTAGCCATCGGGCTTGGCGTTGACCATGGCGGTGGCGCCCAGGGTGCCACCGGCGCCCGGTTTGTTGTCGATCACCACCGACACCCCCAGGGTGCGCGAGGCGCTTTCGGCAAAGGCACGCATCACCGCATCGCTGCTGCCACCCGCCGGCCAGGGCGCGATCAGGGTGATGGGCCGAGAGGGGAATTTGTCTTGTGCCAGCGCCGGCAAGGCCACCGAGGCGGCCGCACCGGCGGTGAGCGCCAGGGCCTGGCGGCGGTTGAAGTGCGTGAAAGTCATGGCGCGAGTCTCCTGAGTGTGTGGGGGTATTGACCTCCACACATTACGGTCAGACCCGCCCGGCTGAAAAGCGGGCCAGCCCTAGGCGCCCCGCTGTTTCAGTCTCACGTGCGACTCACCCGTGCCGCCGCGAAGGCCACATACCACTCGAGGCAGCCCGGGTTGGCCATGGCATCCTTGTTGACCACCTTGTCGATGGGCTGGCCCAGCAGCAGCTTCTTGATGGGCAGCTCCTGCTTTTTGCCGCTGAGCGTGCGCGGCACCTCAGCCACCTGGTGGATGCTGTCGGGCACAAAACGCGGCGACAGCGCCGTCTTGATGGCCGCGTTGATGCGCCCCTTGAGCGCGTCGTCCAGCGTCACGCCCGGGCGTAACACCACAAACAGCGGCATGTCGCTCTCGCGGCCCAGGTACTCCAGGTCCACCACCAGGCTGTCGAGCACCTCGGGCAGTGCCTCGACCGCGTTGTAGATTTCGCTGGTGCCCATGCGCAAGCCGTGGCGGTTGATGGTGGCGTCGCTGCGACCGTAAATCACGCAGCCGCCGTCGGTGCCGATCTTGAGCCAGTCGCCGTGACGCCAGACGCCGGGGTACATGTCGAAGTAGCTGGAGAGGTAACGTTGGTCACCTTCGTCACCCCAGAAATACAACGGCATGGACGGGATGGGTTGGGTGCAGACCAACTCGCCGACCTCGCCGATGACGGGCTGGCCCTGTTCGTTCCAGGCCTCGACGGCGCAGCCCAGCAAACGGCATTGCATCTGGCCAGGCACTTGGGGCAATTCGCGGTTGCCGCCAATGAACGCGCCGCAAAAGTCGGTGCCGCCGGAGATGTTGCACCACCAGATCTCTGCCCCCACGCTCCCCACTGCGTTGGGTTCGCTGCCCCCCGAGGGGGCTGCCCCGCCTTGGGGCGGCCCGGCGGCGGGGCGGTCTTGCAGCGCGGCAAACTGCGCACTGCCCCAGCGCTGCACGTCTTCGGGCAGGGGCGAGCCGGTGCAGCCCAGGGCGCGGATGCGGCGAAGGTCGTGGCCGGCGGCCTGCAACGCGGGCAAATCGACGCCCGCCTTCATGTTGTTGGTGAAGAAAGCCGCACCGGCGCCGAAGAAGGTGACCCGGTGCCGCGCGGCGAATCGCCACAACACCGTCCAATCGGGCGCCTCTTTGCTGCCACCGGGGCTGCCGTCGAACAGGCAGATGGTGGTGCCACCGGCCAGGCCACCGAGCTGGGCGTTCCACATCACCCAGCCGGTGGAGCTGTACCAGTGGAAACGCTCGCCCCAGCTGTTGGGGTGGTAACTGGCGCCGATGTCGTTGTGGATGCACTTGAGGGCGAACAGCGTCATCAGGATGCCGCCGTGCCCATGCACGATGGGTTTGGGCAAACCCGTGGTGCCGCTGGAGTACACCACCCACAGCGGGTGGTCGAAGGGCAGGTACTCGGGCTCGAAGGCGGCCACGGCGGGGTTGTCGCGCGCGGTCAACGTGTCGAAGTCGTGCGCCTGGGGCACACGTTCGGCGGCAAACCGGCTGCGCAGCACCACGGTGTGTGCCAGCGAGGGCAGGGCCGCACGCAGCTCCCGCACCACCTGGCTGCGGTCCAACGCCTTGCCGGCATAGAACACGCCATCGGCGGCGATCAAGGCTTTGGGTTCGATCTGGCTGAAGCGGTCGAGCACGGCGGCCGTGCCCATGTCGGGCGCGCACACGCTCCACACGGCGCCGATGCTGGCGCAGGCCAGAAAGGCCACCATGGTTTCGGGCACGTTGGGCAGGTAGGCGGCCACGCGGTCGCCCCTGGCAATGCCCAGCTCGCGCAGGCACAGCGCCAGCGAGGCCACCTGGCGTTGCAACTCGGGCCAGGTCATCTCGCGCACGCGGCCGGTTTCGTCTTCGCTCACGATGGCCAACATGCCCGCCGCGTGGGCCGGTGCCACGTGGCGCATCACCTGCCGCGCGTAGTTGACTTGGGCGCCTTCGAACCACTTCACGTGGGGCATGGGGCCACCTGACAACACCGCGCTGTGTGGGGTGGGCGAGGCCATCTCAAAATAGTCCCAGATGCTTTGCCAGAAGGCCGCGAGGTCGGTGGTGGACCAGCGCCACAGCGCGTCAAAACTGTCGAAGTGCAGGTTCCGATGTTCGGCCAGCCACTGCTGGTACAGACGCAGCCGAGGCACAAACGGGGCGGCCATGGGGTGTTGTGTTGTCTCCATGGGGCCATTATTGCGGCCGACGAACGGCAAGCGTTGTCACGCATATTATTTCGCACGAGTGTGCTAAATTCTCGCCCATGGACGCCCGCACCCAAAAAAGCGAACTCACCCGCGCCGCCATTGTGGGCGCGGCGCTGGACTTGGCTGCGGCCGAGGGGCTGGAGGCGATTTCGCTCCAGGTCGTGGCCGACCGCATCGGCCTGTCCAAAAGCGGCGTCTTCTCCCGCGTGGGTTCGCGCGAGGCACTGCAAATGGCTGTGATCGACGAATTTGGTCGCCGTTTCCTGGCCGACGTCTTTGTGCCCGCCATGCAAGCGCCAAAGGGTCTGCCCCGGCTCAACGACATCGTGCGACGCTGGTTCATCCGCATGCGCGAGGTGGAGACCCACACCGGTTGCCTGTTCACGGCTGGTGCCTTCGAGCTGGACGACCGCGAGGGCGAGCTGCGCGAGCACCTGCTGGGCGAAGTGACGCGCTGGCGCACGGCCCTGCGGCGCACCGTGTTGCAGGCGTTGGACGCCGGCCACCTCAAGCCCGACACCGACCCGGAGCAACTGGTGGGGGAAATCTACAGCCTGGCCATCGGGCTCATCCACGACGCCCGCTTCCTGCGCGACCCGCGAGCCGCCGACCGCGCCCAGGCGAGCTGGGAGCGGCTGATCCGCAGCTACCAA
>DASUIK010000290.1:0-28146 GCA_036279795.1 Burkholderiaceae bacterium
ACCGACGGTGATGGTGACAGTCTGGTTCAACGCCAGCCGTTGCACATCGAGGTACGCGACGACGGGCCGACCGCCCTGGTTTCGCAGGCGGCCGTGGTATCCAACTTGTCCGGCTCGGTGGTGACGGGGCTGCTGCTGGACCAAAGCGATGGGGACATCGTGGGCAATTTCGGGGCCGACGGGCCAGGTCCGGTGCGTTTTTTAGCCAGCCTGAACGGTGCCCAGGCCCTCGATGTCGATGGTGATCCTTTGATGTCGGGCGGGCTGCCGGTGACCTACCACCTGTCGGCTGATGGAGCGGTGCTCATCGCCTCCACCGTTTTGGGGCAAGTGTTCGAAGTCAGGCTCGATGTTTCAACCGGAACCTATGCAGTGCAGGTCATGGCTTCGGTGGATGGTGGCACCCCTGTCATCGACTTCAATGCCGGTGGCTACAACTTTGTGGGAGGCAACGGTTCCTGGGCCGGGTTCAATACCAGCGCCAACGACAACAGCCGTGATTTGTTGATCACCCCGATGACCGGTGGCGTCAGTGGTGGCACCATCAACGCCAACGCCAACACGGGCGGTGTCAGCGCAGGCGCGAGCGTCGACACGGGCGAAGCAGTGCGCGTGGACTTTGTGATCGACCTGCGAGGTGCGCCGGTGCCGGGCGGCGGTGGTTTTGGTGTGCCGGCCAACCAGACCCAGCAGTTCGACCAGCACTACACCGTCAACGGCAGTTCGGCATTGATCAATGTCGGCGGTGCGGCCAGCAACACCTCTTCGGTGACTTTGCGCGCGTTTGACGACAACGACGCGGGCGTCAACCCGTTTGCCGTGGGGGATGGCTTGTCCGATCGGATCGTTGGCGTGAGCGTGGGCTATCGTGGCTCAGAATCGCTTGTGCTGGCCAACCTGGGTGCCTCACAAACCGTCAACGTGGGTGGGGTGAACTTCACCGTGGCTTTTGACGCGGGCGGCCACGCCACGGTCTCGGGGGTGAGAGATGGCACCACCCTGGGCGCCTACACCGCCGACGGGTACAACTCGCTGGAGTTCGCGCACGCGGGGGGCAGGAGCTTCAGTCTGGGTGACTTTGGCACCGCCTCCGTCACGCCCGGTGTGCCAGTCGATCTGGCATTGCCCATCGGCATTGTGGATGCCGATGGCGATGCGGCAACATCCAACCTGTCGCTCACGCTCGAGCCCTTGAATCTGTCCAACCGCCAGGCATCGTTCGAGGGAGGGAGCCTGCGCATGGGCGATGTGCTGGACGATGGCAGCCTCGACACCGTGGCCTGGAGTGTTGCGCCGCAGACCTCGCCGTCGAGTGGAAGCGGTGATGCGGAATGGCTCCAGTCACTGGGCACGCACAAGCCGTGGCAACCGCAGGGCAACGACATGCCCTGAACCCCAGCGATGTGGGCCCGCGCCGGGGGTGGTGTGTCACTTCACCCCTGGCCCCGTGGCCCCATCAAAGCCCAGCTTGGCCAACAGCGGCAGGTCGTCGCGGTTTTCCACACCGAGGGCGATGACCACGATGCCCAGTGCGTGCGCCATGTTGCACAGGCCTTGCAGGAATTCCTGGTTGCCCGTGTTCTCCGCGATGCCGCGCACGTAGCTGGGGTGGACCTTGATGTAGTCAAGGCCCAGGGTGGAGAGTTTGTCGCTCTCGGCAAAACGCTGACCAAAGTACTCGATGCCCACGCGGCAGCCCAGGTCCTTGAGGGTGCGGGCCAGTTCCTTGAAGGCGTCGAACTGGCGGAACACGCCGTACTCGGGCACCTCGAACAGCAGGCGTTTGCAGATCTCCGGGTAGCCTTGCAGCAGCACGGTGAGTTGGTTGCGGAAATGGAAGTCGGCGATGGTTTCGGCCGAGAGGTTGACGGCTATGTCGCCGCTGCGGGTGTTCAGGTGCTCGATGGCGAGCTTGACCACGTTGAGGTCGATGGGCGCCGTGAGGTTGAGGTTGGCCGCCATGGGCATGAAATCGCCCGCCGACAGCAATGTGCCCGATGCATCGGTCTGCAGCCGGATCACGCTCTCCTGGTGCAGGGCAGCGCCTTCGCTGCCGCGCACCACCGGGTAGAAAGCCAGGCTCAGCTGACCGCCGCGCACCGCTTCGGTCAGCAGCGTGCGCCACTGTTCGGCGGGGACGGACAGGCGCGACTTCCCGTCTTCCACCACAAACATGCTGTTCGATCCCTTGGCCTGTGCCTGCGCCAGCGCTTCGTCTGCGCGGGTCAACAGGTCGCCCATGCTCTGGTCCCGGTGGTAACGCACGGCGGCGAGGTGGAACAGGTCTGGGAACTCGTTTTGCCATTTCGGCAGCCACTCTTTCATCAGCCGCTCATGGATGTCTTTGGCCGCTTCGGTGGGCGATTCGAAGGTGGGACAGACCACCGCAAATTCGCCACCCTTGAGTCGGCCGGCACGCTGGCCACCGCGTCCGTTGCCAGCGTTGTAGAGCACCTGGCCCAGGTCTTTGAGCAGTTCGTCGGCGCGCCGGTGGCCGAGCTTGGCGTTGAGTTCGTTGAGGTAGACCAGCCGCACCATCACCAGGCTGCCGACCGAACCAAACTGCTCGCCGCCAATGATTTCACGCAGGTGCGACAAGAAGTACTCGCGGCTGGACAGGCCGGTCACCGCATCGCGGTTGACCTTTTTGCGCAGCGTTTCCAGGCGCGCCGCTTCTTCGGCAAACATGGCCTTGAGGCGGCCCACCATGTCGTTCATGGCGCGGGTCACCGCCCGCAGTTCCGGCGTGCGCGGCTCTTCCACCGTGGTGAAGCGGCGTTCGGCGATGGCCTGGGCCTGCCTCACCACGTCGTTGAGTGGACGGGTGATGAAGCGGATGGCCAGCGTGCCGAGCAGGCCTGTGGCCGCGCTGCCGATGACGAACCAGGCCAACAACTCCAGGGTGCCTTCCCACAGGCTCTTGTACACATACTGGTCGTGACTGGCCAGGCTGACGGTGGCGAACTGCTTCCAGCCATCCTGCACCATGGCCTGGCCTGGTTCGGCATGGATGGGGATCAGTCGTGCAAACCAGGCCGGGGCGCCTTCAAGCTTGCCCTCGTAGACCTTCTCCACCAGCGTCTGTCCGTTGGGGGCGGTCAGGCGGATGAAGCGGTAGTGGCCGGCATCGAACTGCGCCGCCACCTGCAACTCCATGGTCACCGGGTCTTTGTCCATTTGCGTGAGCGACAGCGCCAACGCGGTGGCGTTGTCGATGTTTTTCACCTGCAGCTGCTGTTCCAGGTAGTGCCTCGCCGACAGCACACTGACCACCAGGCTGCCGCCAAAAGCCACCGTCATCACCAGCGCGATGGCAATCCAGAGTTGTTTGATCAGTGACATGGTGGGTTCTCGGTACGGATCAGGGTTGGGATGGGGTGGGCTGTGGGGGAGGTCATCACAGACCTTCTTGTTTCATGCGCTCGAGCAGGTCGCGCCAGCGCGACAGGCGTGCCGTTGGGTCGCCCGACGAGGCGGCTTGACCGGCCACCCACAGTCCCTGCCCATTGAAGCTGAACACAGGGGCCAGGTCGGTGCGGGATGAGGCCGGGCGGATGCTGCCAATCAGGTTGTCCAGGATCTGAGGTTCGGCGGTGGGCGTTTCGAAGTAGCCCAGCACCATGTGGGCCTCGCTGCGCCCTCCGATGGTGGCGCGCACATAGATCATGCGGATTTTTTCGGCGGGCACGCCGATCATCAGCAGGCTCATGTACTTGGCAATGGCAAAGTCCTCGCAATCGCCGGCCCCTTGGCCGATGAATTCCAGCGGCGTGGCCCAGTAGTCGTTCTGCTTCCACACCACCACGTCGTTTTCAAACAACAGGCGGCGGTTGAAAAAGGTGTTGATCGCGGCCAGCTTGTCCGGCTCGCCCAGGGCGCGGCTGTCGTCCATCAACTTGCGCCAGGCCGCCACCAGGTCCGCCGCACGCTGGCCGTAGCGCTCCATGGCCAGTTGCTGGGTTTTGTCCAGGTTGGTCTGCGCCTGCGTCCAGCCCCACACCAAGGCGCACGCCAAACCCAGCGCCACCAAGACGGCTTGGGGTGGGCGTTGGCAGCGGCGAACGAGCGACCAAAAGTGAAAAGCGCGCATCGGTGGGTGATGGGTGGGCAGCGCGGCTGAACAACGCTGGCGCCTGAGACTGTATGCCAAGCCAAAATGCCCCACAACCGCTGACAAAGCGTTACAGTCCCAATTGCAAATAACCTGTAAAAATTTTTTACAAGCTGTGGAAAATCACTTATAACGTTTTTCTGCAAAAAAACGCAGGCACGTTGGCGTGCCCTACAACCTTGGAGGTTTCGATATGAACAGAGCAACACTGACCGCCGTGGGCGCTGCCGTGCTGGCCGCCACCGGCGTGGTGGCACACGCTCAAAACCTGCCCGCCCCGCTCGTGGAGGCGGCACGCAAAGCTGTCGTCAGCAACCCCGAAGTCCAGGCCCGTTGGCATGCCCTGCAGGGCTCCGAGGCCGAGCGCAATGTCGCCAAGTCGGCCTACCTGCCCCAAATCGATCTCGACGCTGGCGTGGGCCGCGAATGGCAGAAGCGGCCGGGCACCTCGCAGATCGACTACACCCACACCCGGGCTGGGGTGCAGCTTAATCAAATGTTGTTCGACGGCTTTTTTGCCCGCAATGAGGTGGCCCGTCTGGGCCACGCCAAGCTGGTGCGCTACTACGAGCTGATCGATGCGTCGGAAACCGCTGCGCTGGAAGCCCTGCGCGCTTACGCCGACGTGGCGCGTTACAGCGAGCTGGTGGAGCAGGCCAAGCAGAACTACATCGAGCACAAGCTCACCGCCCAGCAATTGACCGAACGCACCGACGCTGGCGTGACCCGTCGGGTGGACTTGGAGCAGGCCAATGGCCGTCTGGCTCTGGCAGAGTCCAACCTGCTGACCGAAATTTCCAACCTGCACGACGTCAGTGCCCGTTACCTGCGCATCGTGGGCGAAAAGCCGCCGGCCACACTGCCGCCTTTGGCCACCTCTGCCAAGCTCGCAGGGCTGCCTGCCAGCGCAAGCGACGCCATGAAAAATGGCCTGGCCAGCAACCCGGCGCTGAACGCGGCGTACGAAAACGTGCAAGCGGCCAAACTGGGCGTGGAAACGCGCAAGGCCGCTTACATGCCGCGCGTGGACTTCCGCGTTCGCCAGTCTTGGGATCGCAACCTGGACGGCGTCAAAGGTGGCTCGCGTGATGCCGCAGTGGAACTGCTGCTGAACTACAACCTGTATCGGGGCGGCGCTGACAAGGCCCGCGAAGTGCAGGCGGCCGAATTCCAGAACGAGGCGCGCAACCTGCAAGAAAAGGCCTGCCGCGATGCCCGCCAGACCCTGGCCATCGCCTACAACGACGTGGCGCGCCTGACCGAACAACTGGGCTACCTGGACCAGCACCGCCTGTCGACCGAGAAGGCACGCGAAGCCTACCGCCAGCAGTTCGACATCGGCCAGCGCACCTTGCTCGACTTGCTCGACACGCAGAACGAGTACTTTGAAGCCGGTCGCGCCTACACCAACGCCTACTACAACCAGTTTGTGGCGCAAGCGCGCACCTTGTCCAGCATGGGCAAGCTGGTGCCGGCGCTGAACGTGGCCCGTGCCGACATGCCGAGCGCCAAGGACGTGGGCCAGGAGCGTGAGGGCTTGGACCCCGCCGAGCTGTGCCCGTTCGACACGCCGGAGTTGCTGATGATCGACAAGGCCAAGGCCGTGGCCGATGCCCCGCAGCGTGCCCGTCCGGCGCCGGCTCCCGCGGCTGCGGCTCGCCCCGCAGCGGCAGCAGCTGCCGCTGCGCCCGCGCGCACGACCTTCGCCGCTGACGCGTTGTTCGACTTCGACAAGTCGGAGATCAAGCCCGAAGGCAAAGCCGGTTTGGACGCCTTGGCGAGCAAGATCAAGGGCGTGAATCTGGACGTGGCCATTGCGGTGGGCCACACCGACGGTGTGGGGTCTGACGCTTACAACCAGCGCCTGTCGTTGGCCCGCGCAGAGTCGGTCAAGGCGTATTTGGTCAGCCAGGGTATACCGGCCGCGCGCATCCGCACCGAAGGCAAGGGCAAGAGCCAGCCGGTGGCCGACAACGCCACGGCCGAAGGCCGCGCGAAGAACCGCCGCGTTGAAATCGACGTGGTCGTGGCGCCCGCCAAGAAGTGAGGCGCATTGCCCCATGAAAAAACCGCGCCACGGCGCGGTTTTTCTTTGGAGGTGTGGGCGCCGATTGGGGGGTCAAACGCCGGCCGCGTGGGCCTGTTGATCGGCGTGGTAGCTGGAGCGCACCATGGCGCCTACGGCCGCGTGTGAGAAGCCCATTTCGTAGGCCTTTTCCTCGAACATCTTGAAGGTGTCCGGGTGCACGTAACGGCGCACCGGCAGGTGGTGTCCGCTGGGCGCGAGGTACTGGCCAATCGTCAGCATTTCGATGTTGTGCTCGCGCATGTCGCGCATCACGGCGAGGATTTCTTCGTCCGTCTCGCCCAGGCCCACCATCAGGCCACTCTTGGTGGGCACATGCGGGAACAAGGCCTTGAACTTCTTCAGCAGGTTGAGGCTGAACTGGTAGTCGGAGCCCGGGCGCGCTTCTTTGTACAGGCGCGGCACAGTTTCCAGGTTGTGGTTCATGACGTCGGGCGGCGCGGCTTTCAGTATCTCCAGCGCGCGGTCGTCGCGGCCACGGAAGTCGGGCACCAGCACCTCGATCTGCGTGGTGGGAGACAGCTCGCGCGTCTGACGGATGCACTCCACGAAGTGGCCAGCGCCGCCGTCACGCAGGTCGTCGCGGTCCACGCTGGTGATGACCACGTACTTGAGCTTGAGCGAGGCGATGGTCTTGGCAAGATTGGCAGGCTCGTTCACGTCCAGCGGGTCGGGGCGGCCGTGGCCCACGTCGCAGAAGGGGCAGCGACGTGTGCACTTGTCGCCCATGATCATGAAAGTGGCCGTGCCCTTGCCAAAACACTCGCCGATGTTGGGGCAACTGGCTTCCTCGCACACCGTCACGAGCTTGTTGGCGCGCAGGATGTCCTTGATCTCGTAGAAGCGGGTGGTGGGGCTGCCGGCCTTGACGCGGATCCAGTCGGGCTTCTTGAGCACCTCACCGCGCTCGACCTTGATAGGGATGCGCGACACCTTGTCGGCCGATTTCTGCTTGGCCGTGGGGTCGTAGGCGGGCGTGGAAGGAGTGGTCATGTCGGTTCAGGGCGCCAGCAGCGCCCTCAGGTTCAGGCCCAACACGCCGGCAGCCGTCTGCCAGTCGGTCGGGACCCCGATTGTAGAAAGGTCCACCGTTTTCAAGCCCGCATAGCCGCAAGGGTTGATGCGCTCAAAGGGTTCGAGGTCCATGGCCACGTTCAGGGCCAGGCCGTGGTAGGTCTTGTGGCGGCTGACTTTGATGCCCAGTGCGCTGATCTTGCCCAGGCCCCGGAAGGGGTCGTGCGCGGGCTGTGGGTCGCGCAGGGCGGCGTGGTCGAACGGGTCGGCCAGGCGCACGTAAATGCCGGGCGCACCGGCCACGCGGTGCCCGGTCACGCCAAAGTGCGCCAGGGTGCGGATCACGGCTTCTTCAAGCCGATAGACGTACTCTTTGACGAAGTAGCCCGCGCGTTGCAGGTCGATCAATGGGTATGCCATCACCTGCCCGGGCCCGTGGTAAGTGACCTGGCCGCCCCGGTTGGTTTGCACCACCGGGATGTTGCCTGGCATGAGCAGGTGGTCGGCCTTGCCGGCCAGGCCCTGGGTGAAGACCGGTGGGTGCTCGCACAGCCACAGTTCGTCTTCGGTGGCCTCGGTTCGCTCGGCCGTGAAGGCCTGCATGGCCTCAAACGTGGGCAGGTAGTCCACCCGACCCAGGTGGCGCAACTCCATCAGAGCACAACTTTCACCATCGGGTGGCTGGACAAAGTGCGGTACAGCTCATCGAGCTGCTCGCGGCTGGTCACACGCACGGTGATGGTCAGGCCCAGGTAGTTGCCGCCTTTGCTGGGGCGGTGTTCCATGGTGGCGGGGTCAAAACCAGGGTCAAAGCCCTTTGCAACGATGGCGATGGCTTCGGCGAAGCCAGCCACGTGGGCACCCATCACCTTGATGGGGAAGTCGCTGGGGTACTCGATCAGCGATTGTTCGGGGGGGATGTCGCGCATGGTCAAATCGACTGTTCGGCCTTGGCGCGCTGGTAGGCGGCGTGCAGGCGTTGGTAGATGGGGCCTGGTCGGCCGTTGCCCACGGGTTGGCCGTCGAGCCGTGTGATGGGCAGCACTTCCTTGGTGGCCGATGAGAGCAGCAACTCGTCCGCCGCGAGCACCTCGGCGCGGGTGATGGGGCGCAACTCAAACCCAATGCCTTCGGCGGCACAAATTTCTTCCATCAGACCAAAACGAATGCCTTCGAGCACCAATTGGTTTTTGGGCGGCCCCATGAGCACACCGTCTTTGACCACCCAGACGTTGCTCGCGGCCGCTTCACTGAGGAAGTCGCCCCGGAACATCACGGTTTCCAGGGCGCCCTGGTCGGCGCTGATCTGGCGGGCAAACACCGCCCCCAGCAAGCTGGTGCTCTTGATGTGTGCCTTTTGCCACCGAAAGTCATCGGCTGTGACGCAGGCCACGCCTTCAGTGCGTTGGGCATCGGTGGGCGGCTTCATGGTGCTGCACATCACAAACACGGTGGGCGGTATGCCTTCGGTCATGACGTGGTCACGCACTGCCACACCTCGGGTGATCTGGATGTAGATGATTTGATCTTTGGCGCCGCTGCGGGCTGCGTGATCAGCCAGCAGCTTGCGCGCAATCATCAGCCACTGCTCGCGTGGCAGCGGATTGGCCATGCGCAACTCGGCCAGCGAGCGGTCCAGCCGCGCCAGGTGCTGATCGAGACGGAATATGCGGCCACCGTAGGCGGGCAGCACCTCGTAGACACCGTCGCCAAAAATGAAGCCGCGGTCGAGCACGCTGATTTTTGCATCCTGCAAAGGGCTGTATTCGCCATTGAGGTAGCACAAGGTGTCGGGCAACGTGGCGGATGACGAAGGGGTTGAGGCAGTGGTCATGTCTGGAATTATCCCGCCACGAGAGCCAGCCAGCAGTTGGCATGGCGAGCGGCTTGACGAACCCATGGGGTTTCTACGTATAATCGGCGGCTTTGCTGGCCTGGCTCACTGCGGGGTCGCGCTCGTAACCTCGCTGTAATTCAAGATGGCAACAATTGAAGACTCAGCAAAAAACGACGCTGACAAGCAGGTCACTCGGGGCGCTTTTGAGCCATTCGATGACGCAGATGAGGCCGGGCAAGACGATTTCAAGCCGCTGTCGCGCGAGGAAGCGCAGCAGTGGCGCCTGACCCAGCCGCGCACTTCGGTGTGGGCTGTGTTGGGGTGGCAAGTGGTGTTGGCGCTGTTGGCGGCTTGTGTCGCGGCGGCGTTGACGCGCAGCCTGCCGGTGGTGGTCTCGTTGTTGTACGGGGCGGCTGCCGTGGTGTTGCCCACGGGTCTGATGGCCTGGGGTTTGACCAAAGGTGCGCTCGCAAGGCGCGCGGCCGGTGGGGCGCAAGCTTCGCTGGCGGGGTTTTTTGTGTGGGAAGGTGCCAAGCTGCTGCTGGCCATCGCCTTGTTGGCGTTGGCGCCCAGGCTGGTGTCCAACCTGAGCTGGCTTGCCCTGGTGGCGGGCCTTGTGGTGGTTCTCAAGGCGTATTGGCTGGAGCTGTGGTTCCGGGCAAGGCGTTTCAAACAAAACAGTGAATTGGGTTAACTGACATGGCTGCTGAAGGCGTAGGTCCCACCCCGAGCGAATACATTCGCCACCACCTGACCCATCTGACCAATCAGAAGCAGGGTTTCATCGTTGACTTCTCGGTCTGGAACATCGACTCGATCGTGTTCAGTTCGTTGCTGGGTGCATTGGTTTGTTTTGTGTTGTGGCGTGCCGCACGTGGTGCCACGGCAGGCGTGCCGGGTCGTTTCCAGGCGGCTGTGGAGATGCTGGTTGAAATGGTGGACAGCCAGGCCAAGGGCGTGATCCACAACGCGCAGAGTCGCAAACTGGTGGCTCCGTTGGCGCTGACGGTGTTCTGCTGGATCTTCATGATGAACTTCATGGACATGCTGCCGGTGGACCTGTTGCCCAAGTTGTGGGAGCTGTACTACGGCGCCACCGGTCACGATCCGCACCATGCCTACCTGCGTGTGGTGCCTACCGCTGACCTGTCGACCACCCTGGGCCTGTCGATTTCCGTGCTGCTGCTCTGCTTGTTCTACAACATCAAGATCAAGGGTCTGGGCGGCTGGACGCACGAGCTGGTGACCGCTCCTTTTGGTACCTCCAAGAATCCTGTTTGGGCACTGCTGCTGGGCGTGACCAACTTCCTGATGCAAATGATCGAGTTCGTGGCGAAGACGGTTTCGCACGGCATGCGGTTGTTTGGCAACATGTTCGCGGGTGAGTTGGTGTTCATGCTGATTGCGCTGCTGGGCGGTTTCGCCACGCTGTCGCTCACAGGTGGGCTCCTCTTCGTCGGACACCTGATCGCTGGCACGGTGTGGACCCTGTTCCATATCTTGGTCATCACCTTGCAAGCGTTCATTTTCATGATGCTGGCCCTGATTTATCTGGGTCAGGCTCATGATGCGCACTGAAGACGCGCTTCAACCTCGCGTACTGTGTTTCGTTTCGTTCTTGCTTTTGTTTCTTAACTTTTATCCATCCTAAGGAGTCATCATGGAAAACGTTCTGGGTCTCGTCGCTCTGGCTTGCGGTCTGATTGTCGGTCTGGGTGCCATCGGCGCTTCCATCGGTATCGCGCTGATGGGCGGCAAATTCCTCGAGTCTTCGGCCCGTCAGCCTGAGCTGATGAACGACCTGCAAACCAAGATGTTCATTCTGGCCGGTCTGATCGACGCCGCCTTCCTGATCGGTGTGGCTATCGCCCTGTTGTTCGCCTTCGCCAACCCCTTCCAGCTGGCTTAATGGGTTTGCTGCGGCGCGCCGCAGGCCGTTCCATCTGAACGGCCGACGGCGCCGCGCCGCAGCAATGGCGTCAACACTCTTGTCCATCGACAGAAAGGCGTTGCGATGAATATCAATGCAACCCTGTTTGCGCAAGCCATCGTTTTTGCGATCCTGGTGTGGTTCACGATGAAGTTCGTGTGGCCCCCCATCGCCAAAGCGCTGGACGAACGCGCGCAGAAGATTTCCGAAGGCTTGGCCGCTTCCGAGAAGGCCAAGTCCGAACTGGCTGTGGCCAACAAGCGTGTGGAAGAAGAGTTGAGCAAGTCGCGCAACGAATCCGCCACGCGTCTGGCCGATGCCGAGCGCCGTGCCCAGGCTGTCATTGAAGAAGCCAAGGCCCGTGCGACCGAAGAGGCCGCCAAGATCGTGGCCGCTGCCCGCCAGGAAGCCGACCAGCAAATCGTGAAGGCGCGTGAAGCGCTGCGCGAAGAGGTGGCAGGTCTGGCCGTCAAGGGTGCTGAGCAAATTCTCAAGCGCGAAGTCAACGCCGGTGTTCACGCCGAGTTGCTGAGCCGCCTGAAGACCGAGCTCTGATCCGCGCAACGCCAGGAAACACGACCATGGCCGAACTCGCCACCATTGCTCGCCCCTACGCCGAAGCGCTTTTTCAGGCCGCTAAGGCAGACACCGCCACCGCTGCGGGCTGGCTCGACGAGCTGGCCGCCATTGCCGCCAACGAACAGCTGCGCCAGTACGCCGACAACCCCAAGGTGACGGCCCAACAGGTGCTGGAGCTGTTCGTGGGTGTGGCCAAGCAGTCGCTGCCCGACATGGCACGCAACTTTTTGCAGACCGTCATCGACAACGGCCGCGTGGCCGTGCTGCCCGAAATTGCCAGCCAGTTCCACGCTCTGAAGAACGCCCAAGCCGGCACGGCCGACGCGGTGGTCTACAGCGCCTTTGAGATCGACAGCGCCGCCTTGGCCGAACTGGCCCAGGTGCTTGAAAAGCGCTTTGCACGCCCGCTCAACCTGAGTGTGCAGCTGCAGCCCGATCTGATCGGCGGCATCCGCGTGGTGGTGGGCGACGAGGTGCTGGACACCTCCGTCAAAGCCCGTCTGGAACAAATGAAAGTGGCCTTGTCGGCCTGATGTCGGCTCCCGCCGCGAAGCGTCGCGCCTGAGCATCACAACCCTTACGAAAGAAGGAAAGAGCCATGCAACTCAATCCCGCTGAAATTTCTGAACTGATCAAGTCGCGCATCCAAGGTCTGGGCGCTGCGGCCGATGTGCGCAACCAGGGCACCGTGGTGTCCGTGACCGACGGTATCGTGCGCGTGCACGGCCTGTCGGACGTGATGCAGGGCGAGATGCTTGAATTCCCGGCCAACAAGGAGGGCGTGCCTTCCTTCGGCTTGGCGCTGAACCTGGAGCGTGACTCCGTGGGCGCCGTGATTCTGGGTGAGTACGAGCACATCTCCGAAGGCGACACCGTCAAGTGCACGGGCCGCATTCTGGAAGTGCCTGTGGGTCCCGAACTGGTGGGCCGCGTGGTGAACGCCCTGGGTCAGCCGATCGACGGCAAGGGCCCGATCAACGCCAAGATGACCGACGTGATCGAAAAGGTTGCGCCCGGCGTGATCGCACGTAAATCCGTGGACCAGCCTGTGCAGACCGGCCTGAAGTCCATCGACTCGATGGTGCCTGTGGGCCGTGGCCAGCGCGAACTGATCATTGGCGACCGCCAGACTGGCAAGACCGCTGTGGCGATCGACGCCATCATCAACCAGAAGGGTCAGAACATGACCTGCGTTTACGTCGCGATTGGCCAGAAGGCCTCGTCGATCAAGAACGTGGTGCGTGCTCTGGAGCAAGCCGGCGCGATGGAGTACACCATCGTCGTGGCCGCGTCTGCCTCTGAATCAGCTGCCATGCAGTACTTGTCGGCCTACTCTGGCTGCACCATGGGCGAATACTTCCGCGACCGCGGCCAAGACGCCCTGATCGTGTACGACGACCTGTCCAAGCAGGCCGTGGCCTACCGCCAAGTGTCGCTGCTGCTGCGTCGCCCGCCTGGCCGCGAAGCCTACCCTGGCGACGTGTTCTACCTGCACAGCCGCCTGCTGGAGCGCGCCGCCCGCGTGAACGCCGACTACGTCGAAGCTTTCACCAAGGGTGAAGTCAAGGGCAAGACCGGCTCGCTGACCGCGCTGCCCATCATCGAAACGCAAGCTGGCGACGTGTCCGCTTTCGTGCCGACCAACGTGATCTCCATCACCGACGGCCAGATCTTCCTGGAAACCAGCCTGTTCAACGCCGGTATCCGTCCCGCCATCAACGCCGGTATCTCGGTGTCGCGTGTGGGTGGTGCGGCACAGACCGACCTGATCAAGAAGCAGTCCGGTGGTATCCGTACCGACTTGGCACAGTACCGTGAACTGGCTGCCTTCGCGCAGTTCGCTTCCGACTTGGACGAAGCCACCCGCAAGCAGCTGGACCGCGGTGCCCGCGTGACTGAACTGCTCAAGCAGGCTCAGTACGCGCCGCTGTCCATCTCCCTGATGGCCGCCACCTTGTTCGCTGTGAACAAGGGCTACTTGGACGACATCGAGGTCAAGAAGGTGCTGCCTTTCGAAGCTGGCCTGCACGCTTTCCTGAAGGACAAGCACGCTGCCCTGCTGCAGAAGATGGAAGCTGGCAAGGCACTGGACAAGGACAAGGAAGCCGAAGCCCAACTGGCCGCCGCCATCGCCGACTTCAAGAAAACCGGCACGTACTGAACCGGCCCATTGACCCTTTAAGGAGCAGCAATGGCAGCAGGCAAGGAAATACGCGGCAAGATCAAATCGGTGGAAAACACCAAGAAGATCACCAAGGCCATGGAAATGGTGGCCGCGTCCAAGATGCGCAAGGCGCAGGACCGCATGCGTGCGGCCCGGCCTTACGCTGAAAAAGTGCGCCAGATCGCCGGCAACCTCAGCCGCGCGAACCCGGAGTACATCCACCCCTTCATGGTGAAGAACGACGCCAAGACCGTGGGCTTCATCGTGGTGACCACGGACAAGGGCTTGTGTGGTGGCTTGAACACCAACATCCTGCGCGCCGTGACCGGCCAGCTCAAGGACCTGCAGTCGCAGGGCCAGAGCGCCGAAGTGGTGGCCATCGGCAACAAAGGTCTGGGCTTCATGAACCGCGTGGGCGCCAAGGTGGTGTCGCATGTGACGGGCCTGGGCGACACGCCGCATCTGGACAAGCTCATCGGCCCCGTCAAGGTGCTGTTGGACGCGTACACCGAAGGCCGCATCAGCGCGGTCCACGTGTGCTACACCAAGTTCATCAACACGATGAAGCAGGAATCGGTGGTCGAGCAGCTGCTGCCCCTGAGCGCGCAGAGCCTCCAGGACAACAGCAGCAAAGGCCACGACTGGGACTACATTTACGAACCCGATGCGCCGGCTGTGATCGACGACCTGCTGCTGCGCTACGTCGAAGCCCAGGTCTACCAGGCGGTGGCCGAGAACATGGCGTCTGAGCAGTCGGCGCGCATGGTGGCCATGAAGGCCGCGACCGACAACGCCGGCAACGTCATCAGCGAACTCAAGCTGGTCTACAACAAGACCCGCCAGGCCGGCATCACCAAAGAGCTGTCCGAGATCGTGGCAGGCGCTGCAGCGGTCTGATCGCCGCGCCCAACTGAAATTTCAAGAAATCAAAGGTATCCATCATGTCTCAAGCACAAGGCAAGATTGTTCAGTGCATCGGCGCCGTGGTTGACGTGGAATTCCCGCGTGACCAGATGCCGCGCGTTTACGACGCCCTGAAAATGGAAGGTTCCGCGCTGACGCTGGAAGTCCAGCAGCAGCTGGGTGACGGCGTGGTCCGCACCATCGCCCTGGGTTCGTCCGATGGCCTGCGCCGTGGCATGGTCGTGACCAACACCAACAACCCCATCACCGTGCCCGTGGGCAAGGCCACGCTGGGCCGCATCATGGACGTGTTGGGCAACCCCATCGACGAACGTGGTGACGTGTCGCAAGAGCTGACCGCCTCCATCCACCGCAAGGCCCCTGCGTACGACGAGCTGTCGCCTTCGCAGGAACTGCTGGAAACCGGCATCAAGGTGATCGACTTGGTCTGCCCGTTCGCCAAGGGCGGCAAGGTGGGCCTGTTCGGTGGTGCCGGTGTGGGCAAGACCGTGAACATGATGGAACTCATTAACAACATCGCCAAGGCCCACAGCGGTCTGTCGGTGTTCGCTGGTGTGGGTGAGCGTACCCGTGAGGGCAACGACTTCTACCACGAGATGGCCGATTCCGGCGTGGTGAACCTCGAGAACCTGGCCGAGTCCAAAGTGGCCATGGTGTACGGTCAGATGAACGAGCCGCCGGGTAACCGTCTGCGTGTGGCCCTGACCGGTCTGACCATCGCCGAGTCCTTCCGTGACGAAGGCCGCGACGTGCTGTTCTTCGTGGACAACATCTACCGCTACACCCTCGCCGGTACCGAAGTGTCCGCTCTGCTGGGCCGCATGCCTTCCGCCGTGGGCTACCAGCCGACGCTGGCCGAAGAAATGGGCCGCCTGCAAGAGCGCATCACCTCCACCAAGGTCGGCTCGATCACCTCCATCCAGGCCGTTTACGTGCCTGCCGATGACTTGACCGACCCGTCTCCCGCCACCACCTTCGCCCACTTGGACTCCACCGTGGTGCTGTCGCGTGACATCGCTGCACTGGGTATCTACCCCGCAGTGGACCCGCTGGACTCCACCAGCCGCCAGCTGGACCCGCTGGTCGTGGGTCAGGAGCACTACGAAACCGCCCGCGCCGTGCAAGGCACGCTGCAGCGCTACAAGGAACTGCGCGACATCATCGCCATTCTGGGCATGGACGAACTCGCCCCTGAAGACAAACTGGCCGTGGCCCGCGCCCGCAAGATCCAGCGCTTCCTGTCGCAGCCGTTCCACGTGGCCGAAGTGTTCACGGGCTCGCCTGGCAAGTACGTGCCGCTGTCGGAAACCATCCGTGGTTTCAAGATGATCACCGCCGGTGAGTGCGATCACCTGCCCGAGCAGGCGTTCTACATGGTGGGCACCATCGACGAAGCCTTCGAAAAGGCCAAAAAAGTCGCGTAAAGCGGCGTACTCGGGCGCCCGGCGTTGTTGGTGTGCTCGATGTGCAAAAGCACATCTCCGCGCACCGTCTAGCCGGCCACCCGATTACTTGCTTTCCGACGACTTTTTACAGGAGTACATATGAGCACCATCCAAGTCGATGTGGTGAGCGCCGAAGCCTCGATCTTCAGCGGCCAGGCCAAGTTTGTGGCCCTGCCCGGTGAAGCGGGCGAGCTGGGCATCTTGCCCGGCCACGTGCCGCTGATCACCCGCATCAAGCCCGGTGCCGTGCGCATCGAGAAGGCCGATGGCGATGAAGAGTTCGTGTTCGTCGCCGGTGGCATCCTGGAAGTGCAGCCGCACCACATCACGGTGCTGAGCGACACCGCCATCCGTGGCCACGACCTCGACGAAGCCAAGGCCAACGAAGCCCGCAAGTCGGCCGAGGAAGCGCTGAAGAACGCCAAGAGCGACCTCGATCTGGCGAAGGCCCAATCGGAGCTGGCCGTCATGGCGGCTCAGATCGCTGCGCTGCGCAAGTTTCGTCAGAAAAAGTGAGCGTTCGACGCCCAGCAAAAAACCGGCCGCGTGCCGGTTTTTTGTTGGCTGCAGTGCATCAGACACGCACGATGGTGTTGCTGAGCTGGTTCGGACCATGCCCTTGATTGGCGGGGTCAGCGGATTCGGGAAAGTGGGTGGCGAGCAGTGCCGTGACATCGGCCAGGGCGTCGCCGAGGCCTTGTTCAAAGGCGCCGGCTTTCAGCTGGCGGCTGAGTTGGGTGACAAGTTGTGACCAATGCAACGCAGGCACATGGCGGGCTAGGCCCCGGTCGGCCACCACCTCGATGTGCCGCTCGGCCAGCAACAGGTAAATCATCACACCATTGTTGTGTTCGGTGTCCCACACGCGCAAGCGGCCAAACCAACTCATGGCCCGTTGGCGCATGGCCTGTTGCAGACTCAGACGTGGGCCGAGTCGCCACAGGTAGCTCAGGGGCAAGGCGGCTTCAACCACCACGCGCACCTCGCCGGTGTGGCGTGTCTCGCTCTGCGCCACCCGTTGTTCGAGGCGGGCGGCCATGTCGTCTGGCACCATCCGCAGTGTGTGGCGCTGGTCGCGCCAGCGGTGTTTGAGCATGAGCAGGAATCGGTTCATGTGGACTCTTGTGTTCTGGCCATCACCAATCGCCTGAGGCGCCGCCGCCGCCGAAGTCGCCCCCGCCGCCCGAGCTGAATCCACCGCCGCCGCCGGATCCTCTGCCCCAGCCGCCGCCACCAGAAGGCCCATGCCAACCGGTCTGCCGACCCCGCCCCGTGTCGGCGGGCAAGGAGGGCAGCAACTGCAGGAACAGGGTGGCCACGGTCGCCACCAAGCCGGCTGCTGCCCCCAGCCACCAGGCTTGGGTCAACCACCAGGCGAGGGCGCCCGCACCCGCGCCAGCCAAGAGCGCGCCGATGGGTGCGCCGAACACGCGACGCAGAAAGGTGGCCGCAACCGGCCCGCCGAAGAACAGCAACAACAACCACTCCTCCAGGCTCAGTGAGGGGGCGGTGTTGGGGTTGGTCGAAGTTTTGGGGGGAGGTAGCCCCTCCCCGGCGATGGCGGCAGAGAGCCGGTCGATGCCGGCATTCAAACCGCCAACATAGTCACCAGCACGGAACGCAGGCGTGATGGCTTCATCAATGATGCGTTTGGCCCGCAGGTCGGGCAGGGCGCCTTCCAGGGTCTTGGCGGGTGCGATGCGCAGGCGCCGGTCGTTTTTTGCCACGACGAACAGCACCCCATCACCCACCTCACGGCGTCCGAGTTTCCAGGCGTCGCCCAGTCGTTGGGTGTAGTCGGCGATGTCTTCGGGGGCAGTGGTGGGCACGATCACGACCACCACCTGTGCGCCGTGTGACTGCTCCAATTGGGCGAGCTTGGCCGTCAGGGCGGCTTGGGCGCTGCTGTCCAGGGTCCCGGTCTGGTCGATCACGCGGCCAGTCAGGGAGGGCAGGGGAAGCACCGCCTGGGCGGTAGCCAGCCCCAGACCCGCCAGCCACAGACACGCGCCCAGCAAGCAGCGCGGCAACAGGCTCATGGCTTGTTGAAATCGACCTTGGGCGGCGTGGAAATGGCCGCCTCATCGGCCACCGTGAAGCCGGGTTTGACGCTGTAGCCAAACACCATGGCGGTGAGGTTGGTAGGGAAGCTGCGGGCGAGCACGTTGTATTCCTGCGTGGCCGCGATGAAGCGGTTGCGGGCCACGGTGATGCGGTTCTCCGTGCCTTCGAGTTGCACCCGCAAATCGGCGAAGGCCGCGTTGGCCTTGAGGTTGGGGTACTGCTCGGCCACCACCAGAAGGCGGCTCAAGGTGCTGCCCAGATTGGCCTGGGCGGCCTGGAAGTTCTTCATTGCCTCGGGGTTGTTGACCATTTCCGGCGTCATTTGAATGGCCGTGGCCTTGGCGCGAGCCTCGACAACCTTGGTCAAGGTGTCCTGCTCGAAACTGGCTTCGCCCTTGACGGTTGCGACGATGTTGGGAATGAGGTCGGCGCGGCGCTGGTACTGGTTGAGCACCTCGGCCCAGGCCGACTTGGCGTTTTCATCCAAGCGTTGGAAATCGTTGTACCCGCAGCCCACCAGGCCCATGGCCATCAGCAGTGCACAGAGAAATCGCCACAGGGCGCGTGTTGTCGTCGGCATGCAAACCCCCACTCGGACATGTGTTGTTGGGTGACTATACCCCCGCAGCCTTCACGTACAGCCGGCAAAATAGCCGCATGCGCAAACCCAAACTCCCGCCGGGCACGCCCGATGACATTGAACAGGCTTTTTACGACGCGTTGCAACACGCCGACATCGATCGCCTGATGGCCTGCTGGGCGGATGAAGAAGACATTGTCTGCGTGCACCCGGGTGGCACCCGCCTGGTGGGCGCGGCAGCCATCAGGGCCACCTTCGAAGCGATGTTTGCCGGGGGCAGCATTCGCGCGTTTCCTGAGCAGGTGTTGCGCCTCACGGCCCATGGCTGCAGCGTGCACAACGTGGTGGAGCGCATCGAGTTGTTGAGTGACGACGGTCTGCGCCGTGCCTACGTGATGGCCACCAACGTTTACGTGAAAACCGCGCAGGGCTGGCGCCTGGCCACGCACCATGCGAGCCCCGGCCAGCTCGACGTGCCAGCCGATGTGGGCAGCGGGCCGGCGGTGCTGCACTGACGCCATGAACGGACCTCAGAGCCACACCCTCGCCCCGGCGGCGTGGACCGCGCCGCGCACGACACTGCAACCGCCTGGTGCCGCACCGGCGTGGTTGCCAGGCGGCCACGCGCAAACCATCTGGGCGGCTTTGTTCGCGCGCCGCTTTGTGGGGACGGCACCCAGCTACCGGCGCGAACGCTGGAACACGCCCGACGGTGACTTTGTGGATGTAGACCACGCCACCCACGCGGTGGCCGAACAGGCGCCGTTGCTGGTGTTGTTTCACGGTTTGGAGGGCTCGTCCCGCAGCCACTATGCCGAAGCGTTTGCGGACGTGGCGCGCGAGCACGGCCTCGCATACGCGGTGCCGCACTTCCGCGGCTGCTCGGGCGAGCTCAACCTCGCGCCGCGCGCCTACCACTCGGGCGACCACGCCGAGATCGACTGGATGCTGCGCCGGCTGCGCGCGCAGCACCCCGAACGGCGGATACTGGCCGCGGGCGTATCGCTGGGAGGCAACGCGCTGATGCGTTGGGCGGCCGAGCATGGTGAGGCGGCGCGTGATGTGGCCGACGCCGTTGCTGCCGTGTGTTCTCCCATCGACCTGGCGGCCGGTGGTCACGCGATTGGGCGAGGGTTCAACCGGCAGGTTTACACCCGCATGTTCCTGCGGTCCATGGTGCCCAAGGCCTTGGCCAAGCTCGCCCAGCACCCGGGGTTGTTCGACCGCGACAAGCTGCTGGCGGCCCGTGATCTGTACGCCTTCGATAACGTGTTCACCGCACCCCTGCATGGGTTTCGCAACACCGAAGACTACTGGGCGCGCGCGTCGGCCCAACCGCTGCTGCCGCAGGTGCGGGTGCCGGCACTGGTGCTCAACGCCCTCAACGACCCCTTTGTGCCGGCGAGCTCTCTGCCCCTGGCGCGAGACGTGGGCCCGTGCGTGACGCTGTGGCAGCCCGCGCAGGGCGGGCACGTGGGCTTCCCGGCTTCGCTGCCTCCGTGGGGTGTGCCTGGCCATGTCCGGGCCATGCCCCAGGCCGTCACCCATTGGCTGCTGTCGCAGCTTTCAGGAGCTTTCCATGGATGAGATGGTCAAGGCCGCGCTGGCCAAGTGGCCCAACGTGCCCGACTGTTACGGTTGGCTGGGGCTGGACAGCCGGGGGCAGTGGTTCATGCGCGATGACCGCACCCAAGCCGCCGGCCCCTTTGCCGGCCCCTTGGCCAGCGTGGCCAGCAAGGGCTCGCTTTTGCGGCACGACAAGCTGATCGACTTCATCGGCCGCAACTACGAAGCCGATGCGCGTGGGCGCTGGTTTTTCCAGAACGGCCCACAGCGGGTGTATGTGGAGCTGGAGTTCACGCCGTGGGTCTGGCGGGTGGACGACGCGGGCGCGCTGCAGTCGCACACGGGTCGGTTCGCCGCGCTCCAATCGGTGTGGGTGGACGAATTGGGCCACGTGCTGGTCAACACCGACATCGGGCCTGGGCTGGTGCACACGCAAGATGTTTGGCGTGCTGCCGAACAGATCGAACAAGCGCGCTGGCCGGCACCGGCCGAGTTGTCTGGCGCCGAATGGCCTGCCCGCTTCGGCTTCGTTCTCAGCCCGGCAGGGGCTCGGCAGCCGACGTAAAAAAGCCGCTCTGGCGAGCGGCTTTTGGTCAGGCCAGGGCGAGGCCTTATTTGGCGGCTTCAGCAGCAGCGGGCGCCTTGGGCTCTTCGAACTTGCCGCCGCTTGCATTGGCCATGTGCACCACGGCGCGGCCAATTTCCACGTCGCTGAAATCACCGCCGCCCTGTGCGCCCATTGCGCCCTTGCCCTTGAGGGCCGAGGTCAGCAGCGCGTCATAGCCGGTTTTGATGCGGGGACCCCAGGCAGCAGCGTCACCAAATTTGGGTGCACCTGCCAGACCGGTACCGTGGCAGGCCACACACTGGGCTTTGTAGACGGCCTCACCGGCCTGGAGCGGCCGGTTGGCGTCACGCAGTTCCACAGCAGCCACGGGCTGGATGCGCTGGGCAATGGCCAAGGCCTGGTCGCCGGCGCCAGCGGCGGGTTTGTTGGCCGAGGTCACGTAGTACACCAAGCCGATGATGATGAACACGGGCAGCACAAACGAGAAGAAAGAGGTCCAAAGCAGCTGTTTGGGCGTCTTGATGGGGCCGGTGTGGGAATCGTGCGCGTTGTCGCTCATGGCGTCCTCGGTGGGGCTCAATGGGAATATGGGGCCGCGTGGCCGGGAGGGCTTGATTCGCTTCCCTTACAGCGCGAAAGGCTGGTGCCGGGGAGGCGGTTCGAGGCCAGTCGCGGATTATAGCCAAGGCCCTTGGCGCCTTTCCTGGCCGCACCGAGCCACGCGCCGTGGCTTGCGGCCGGGCTGTGAGAGAATACGCCCCGCTTCACAGCACCGCGCGGCTGTAGCTCAGTGGATAGAGTATTGGCCTCCGAAGCCAAGGGTCGTGGGTTCGATCCCCGCCAGCCGCGCCACCAGCATTCAAGCCCTCGCCTTGCGAGGGCTTTTTTGTTTCTGGCTCCTGGCGAGCACCAAGCGTTGCAGGGGTGCTCCTGCTGGCGTCCCGATCGTCGTACCGGCCATGCCGTGCCAAACGCGGTACGACTGCGCGCACGCGCTCATTCCTCAGCGTTTTTCGATGGCCGTTTCCTTCGGAACGGTGGAACGGTGTGCAACGCTCAAGGAAGAAGGGTAAACCCCTATCCGTAAAAAACTACTCATCAGTATATTTAGGTTGTTTTTGGAATAATCCTCAGACTTGCCTGATACAAAGATGCTGCCATGAGTGCATTCACACTTGAAGCCTACGCCCCGGCACCCGAAACCACCGATCCGCGCATCCCGCTCCGAAACCGGGTGGTCACCCGCGATCTGCTGGACCGGTGGGCCGATGAGCGCCCTGACAAGGTGTTCGTCAGGTTCTCTGACAACGACGAGAGCTGGACCTACCGCGAATTCCGTGAGCTGGTGATCCAGACCGCAGTGGGGCTGCAGCGTTTGGGGGTGGAACAGGGGCACCACGTGCTGGTGTGGATGCCCAACTCGCGTGAAAACCTGCGGGTCTATTTCGCCATCAGTTACCTGGGCGCGGTGTACGTGCCGATCAACACCGCCTACCGTGGGGCTTTGCTGGAACACGTGATTGACAACTCCGACGCGTCCCTGGCCATCGTCCACACCGATCTGGTGGAGCGCATGCACGGCATTGGCTTGGCCAAGCTGACCGATATGGTGGTGCTGGGCAAATCGGCAAAGGCCCCCGTGGGCTTGCGCCAGCACGCTTATGCCGATGTGTTGTTGCCCACCGAAGGCGTGCTGCGTGCGCCCGCACGCCGCATCGAGCCGTGGGACCCGTTTGCCATCATCTACACATCGGGCACCACCGGCTTGTCCAAGGGCGTGTACTCGTCGTATCTGCATCTCTACACGAATGCGGGGCCGGAGACATGGCACTTCGTCACCGAAGATGACCGCTTCATGATGAACATGCCCATGTTCCATATCGGTGGCATGGGGGTGACGTACGTGATGTTTGCGCGTGGGGCGTCGATCACCTTTGTTGAGCGCTTTGACACCGCAACGTTCTGGGACGTGGTGCGCCGCACCGAAACCACCGCTTGCTTCCTGCTGGGCGTCATGGCGGTGTTCCTGGAGAAACAGGCGCCAAAGCCCGACGACGCGGACAACCCCATGCGGCTGGTTTTCATGGTGCCCTTGGCGGGTGACATCGCGGCGTTCTCGCGGCGTTTTGGACTCGACGTCTACACCATCTTCAACATGACGGAGATCTCGTCGCCCATCGTGTCGGAACCCAATCCGAAGCAGCTGGGTGCCTGCGGGAAGGTGCGTGCCGGCGTGGACGTGCGCCTGGTGGATGCCAACGACTGCGAGGTCCCGCGTGGCGTCACTGGCGAAATGATGGTGCGCACCGACCGGCCGTGGGGCATGAACAGCGGCTATTACAAAAACCCGGAGGCGACGGCACGCGCGTGGCGCAACGGTTGGTTCCATACCGGCGACATGTTCCGCCAGGACGATGAAGGGAATTTCTACTTCGTCGATCGCGCCAAGGACGCGATCCGGCGACGGGGCGAAAACATCTCTTCGTTTGAGGTGGAGGCGGACGTGATGCAGTTTCCTGCCGTGCGCGAGGCTGCTGCGGTGGGGGTGCCCAGCGAGTTGTCGGAGGACGAGGTGCTCGTTGCTGTGGCGCCGGTTGAGGGCCAGACCATTGATCCCGCAGCCTTGATCGAATTCCTGCGCTCGCGTATGGCGCATTTCATGATCCCGCGCTACATCCGCGTGATGGACGAACTGCCCAAGACACCGACAGCCAAGGTTCGCAAGAACGAAATCCGCGACCAGGGCGTGACGCCCGACACCTGGGACCGAGAAGCGGCCGGCATCACGGTCAAGATGGATCGATTTTCGAAAGTGAACGCATGAACGCGCAGAGCCCCATGACGGCCCAGCGGGCATTGGCCGCTGCCTCCGTGCCCACCTTGCTGATGTGCCTGGCCCAAATCACGGGCGAGCGCCGCTGGACCGAGGCGCCTTACTTGCCCCAGCGTGATCTGGCCCTGTTTGCCGACCCTTCGGGCGGTTTGCCTGCGGAGGTGCAGCAAACCGTGCGAGATGCCATGGCACAGGTGCTCAATGAATTGGTGACAGGGCAGCGCCGGTTGGCGGACCCGCCGGACGAAGCCCGTGCCCTGGAGATGATGCGTGTGTGCCTGGGCGAAAACATCCCGCCAGAGTACGCGGGCATGGCGCTGGAGGAAATGGGCATGCGCGACCGCACTGTGCATTGGCGCGGCGATGAGCGGCCCGCGCAGGCCGCTGGCTTTCCGGTGCTGGTCATCGGGGCGGGGGTGTCGGGCCTGTGCGCTGCCGTACGTTTGCAAGAACTGGGCATGCCGTTTGACGTGGTGGAAAAGAACCCCACGATCGGTGGTACCTGGGTCAACAACAGCTACCCCGAGTCGGGGGTGGACACGCCCAACCACTTCTACTCCTACTCGTTCGCTCCCAACCTCAAGTGGTCGGCCAACTACTCCAAGCGCGACGAGGTGTGGGCCTACATGCACAACGTGGCCGAGGAACACAAGCTGCACCGGCACATCAAGTTCAATACCGAAGTGGTGTCGATGCGCTGGCGCGAGGCCGAGCAGCATTGGCAGGTCACGCTGCGCGGTCATGACGGCGATGAGATGCAGCGGCAGTACAAGGCGGTCATCACCGCCGTGGGGCAGCTCAACCGACCCAAGATGGCGCCGTTTCCGGGCATGGACAGCTTCACAGGCACGTGGTGGCATTCGGCCCTGTGGCGGCACGATGTGTCGCTCAAAGGCAAGCGGGTCGCGGTCATCGGCACCGGCGCCAGCGCCATGCAGTTCCTGCGCACGGTGGCGGCAGAGGCGGCCGAGGTCACGGTGTTCCAGCGTTCGCCCCAGTGGGTGCGCCAGGATCCGGATTACCACGGCAAGGTGACGCCCGAGAACCAGTGGTTGCTCGAAAACGTGCCTTACTACTACCCGTGGTACCGCTTTGGGTTGATCTGGCGTTTTGGCGATGGCCTGCTGCCCACGCTCAAGCGCGACCCCGACTGGCCCCACCCAGAGCGCGCCATGAATGCGCGCAACGACAAACACCGACAGGTGATGACCAAGTTCATCACCGAGGCATTGGCTGGGCGCGACGATCTGCTGGCCAAGTGCCTGCCGGACTACCCACCTTACGGCAAACGCATTCTGGTGGACAACGGTTGGTTCGAAACACTCAAGCGCCCCAACGTCAAGCTCGTCACACAAGGTGTGGATCACGTCGAAGGCGCCAAGGTTGTCACCACCGAAGGCGAAGTCTTCGAGGCCGACATCATCATCCTGGGCACAGGCTTCGAGGCCGGCAAGCTGCTGGCACCCATGGACATCCGAGGCCGCAGTGGTACTCCGCTGCGTGCCGTCTGGGGCGACGACGACCCGCGGGCCTACCTGGGCACCACGGTGCACGATTACCCGAACCTCTTCATCATCTCTGGACCCAACACCGCGCTGGCCCATGGTGGCAGCCTGATGTTCATGAGCGAATGCCAGGTGCGCTACATCACAGCCTGCCTCACTCACATGGTAGAGAGCGGCGTCGATTCGATGGAAGTGCGCAAGGAGATATTCGACGATTACAACCAGCGCGTGGATGCCGAGCACGCACAACTGGTGTGGACGCACCCGGGCATGCGCAACTGGTACCGCAACGACCGTGGGCGCGTGTTCTCGCCCGTGCCATGGCGTCTGGTCGACTTCTGGCGCATGACGCACGACCCGGATTTTTCCGAGTACGTGTTGCGCAGCGCTGCAAGCGCGCCGGCCAACGTGGAGGCGGTGCAATGAGTCGTGCGCGCGTGTTCAAGAAGTCGGAGGTCCGGTACGACGCGTCGCTGCAGGCGTTGTCGTTCGAGGAGCGCACCGTCACCGGGGTGTTGGCCAGAACCGTGGCGCGCCTGCCGAACAAGACCTTCGTGACCTTTGAAGGCGTGTCACTCACCTACCGTGAGTTCGATCTGGCCTGCAACCGATTCGCCCATTTCGCAGCAGGCTTGGGCGTCCAGAGCGGCAAACTCTCCATCATGTTGCCCAACTGCCTGGAGTTCCTCTACGGCTGGTTCGGTTGCGCCAAGATAGGTGCCATCTACGTGCCCATCAACAACGACTACCGCGGTGACATCCTGCGCCACCAGTTGGCCAAAGCCGAGGTCACGCACCTGATGACGTTGGCCGATCACCTGCCTCGTGTGCTGGAAGTCATCGATGGCCTGCCGCGTCTGAGCACGGTCATTGTGGTGGGGGCGGGCGATACCGTCGCACTGCGCGCACGCGAGGCGCTGGCCGGTCGTTTGCGCGTCGTGGATGTTGCCGATTTTGAGCAACAACCGGACACGCCGCCGCAAACCCAGGTACGCCACAGCGACCACCATTGCATTGCTTTCACATCGGGCACCACCGGCCCGTCCAAGGGCGTGTTGTCAACCCACTGCCATGTGGTGAGTTTCAGCCTGGACTGGATCAAGCTCAATCATTTCGGTGAGCACGACGTGACCTACTGCCCGATGCCGCTGTTCCACGCGCTCGGTTCGTGGCTGGGGGTGCTGGCGGTGGTGATCTGCGGTGCGAGCATCGCGCTGCACCGACGTTTTTCGGCCACCAGCTTTTGGGACGATGTGCGCACCCATGAAGCCAGCGTCGCGCTGGGCATCTTCTCTATCGTGCCGCTGTTGCTCAAGCAGCCTGAGCGCGACGATGACTTGGACCACACGGCGCGTGTCTATTACATCGGCCAGCAGAACGCAGCATTTGAAAAGCGCTTTGGCGTGAAAATCGTCAACGCTTTCGGTGCCACCGAAACCGGTGCCGTGACCTACACACCGTACGATGAGGTGGCTCCTGCCGGCTCATGTGGCCGGCCCCACACCGAGAAGTACGACGTGAAAATTGTCGACGAATTCGACCGCGAGGTCGGCGTGGGCGACGTGGGTGAAATCATCGTGCGCTCCAAGGCGCCCTTCACCATGATGGAGGGTTACTACAACGACCCGCAGGCCACGGTGGACACGTTCCGCAACCAGTGGTTCCACACCGGTGACAACGCCCGGCGCGATGGCGATGGCTGGTACTACTTCGTCGACCGCAAGAAGGACGCCATCCGTGTGCGCGGCGAGAACATTTCCTCTTTCGAGATCGAAAGTGTCGTGGCCCGGCACCCCGCCGTGCTGGAAGTGGCCGCCATCGCGGTGCCCAGCCCGCTGGGTGAAGACGATGTCAAGCTGTTCGTGGTCAAACGGCCCGACGCGCAGGTGAGCCACGCCGAGCTGTACGCGTTTTGCGAACAGCACATGCCCGCGTTCTGGCTGCCCACCGCCATCGAGTTCATCGCGGCCATGCCTTACACCCCCACGCAGAAGATCATGAAGTACCGATTGCGGCAAAACGCCGAGGGGGGCGATCTTCAGACCTTTGAGCGCGCCGCGCGGGTGCGCCGATGACCAAGCGGGTGCCGGTCATGCTCGGGCCCGAGCGCTTGCACGAAATGGCCCGCCCGCCGTGGGCCAAGGCCATCGAGGCTTTGGACGCTGGGGATGAGGCGCGTGTGCATGCGCTCTTGGCCGAGATGGCCAGTGCCCCTTCGGGCGTGGAGAGCATGAGCCTGCACGTGTTGGCACGCCTGTGTGGCGAACTGCGGCGTGACCGCGGCGAAGCCGCTGCGCGGCAGCTGCTGGACGAGGTGGGCGAGCAATTGATGGCGTCGTTCGCGCGGGACTGGCAAGCCGGCGAGGAAGCGCGCGTCATCACCGACCTGATCACCGTCTTCAAGCACCAGGGCGGGGGCAACATGGTGCCGGTGGATGAAACCGACGACGAGGTGGTGTACGACCTCGCACCTTGCGGCAGCGGCGGTCGCTTTGTGGTGGACGGCAGCGTCACCAAGGCACCCGATTGGTATGGCGAATGGAGCGATGGCGTGTCCAGCGCGTGCCAGGCCTGCAAAGCGTGTCAGCGTGCTGTGAACCGTGCGGTGGGTCACGAGGTGTGGACCACCGAGATCAGCGCCACGGTGCCCGGGCGATGCACCCTGCGGTTTCGCAAGCAGGCCACACGTGGCCAGCGCCTGTACCCGGGCACCCAGTTGTATGCGGTCACACGCACCCGCATGCAGGAAATTCAGCGCCGCGTGCAACGGCGCGACATGCGCTTGCATGAGCTGCTCAAAGACCACCACACCGACTGGATGCCGTGGCACGATTTCATCATCTCGCTGATGGCCTATCTGTTCGGCGCCATCCAGCGTGTGGGTGGCACCGACTACCTCAGCCAGCGCCTGGACTCCGCCTACAACTCGACCTTCCGGCT